>JAYVOS010000102.1:0-2320 GCA_043757775.1 Chloracidobacterium sp.
GACGCCAGCGTCCGACCGATCTCCGCACCGCCCGGCCCCGACCAATGCGTTTCTGCTTTGACGTCCGAATTGGACTGCTTGGTGTTGGCATTCTCACCGCCGTGACGCTGGAGTTTTTCCCAAGACGAAAGAAATCCCTGCACAGCCTGCTCTGCCTTGTTCGATTCGTAGCGAAAGATCGGCTTGATCGCTTTTTTTGCTTCGAGCTTTAGCCGTTCCGATTCGTCCGGGTCAGCGAAATAAATATCTGCCGGAGAAATGATGCTCTCGCGGGCGATATCGCCTTCCTGATAGGGCTGCTCGCCCGTCGAACGCCACAGAGGATTGTAAATGAGGAGCGTTGTCAGCAGGCACAGAAATACAAATCCGATCCAAAACTGCTGATCGTCAGACAGAGCTTTAAATGGCCGCGCAATTAAGCCGAACAGCCATTCCCGCCATTCCGTCACGGGCGATTTCAGATCTCTGATCCTCTTACTCATAAAAAAGCTCAAAGTTCAAAGTTTAATGTTCAAGGTTATTCGGTAGCCGAACTTTGAACCTTGAACATGGAACCTTGAACCACAACCATCTCACCAACTGCTTCGACCATCGGCCGCAGCGTTTCGCGGGCAATAGCTGAAATTGCCACGCTTGTTAGCCCGCTGTCAAGCGAGATTTGCCGCGATAGCTGCTCTATAACATCCGATTCGAGCAGATCCGCCTTGTTCAGGACAATCAATTGAGGTATCTCGTTGAATTCGAGATCGCTAAGGATCTTGTTGACCGACGCTATTTGTTGGAGAACGCGCGGGTTCGAAGCGTCCACCACGTGTACGAGCAGGTTACTGTCTGCAATCTCCTCAAGCGTCGCCCGAAACGCCGAAACCAAAGCATCGGGCAGGTCGCGAATAAATCCGACGGTGTCGTTGATTATAACTTCCTGATCATATGGCAAACGCAAACGCCTTGAGGTCGGGTCGAGCGTCGCGAACATCTTTTTCTCGGCGTAAACATCAGACTGCGTCAATTGATTAAGCAAAGTCGATTTTCCGGCGTTCGTGTAACCAACCAGCGAAATGATCGGTAGATGTTTTTGGACGCGTTTCTTGCGGCGTTCCTGTCGCTGAAACCCAAGATTATCGACCTGTTTCTCGAGCTGTCCTATCCGGTCGCGAACACGCCGTCGATCAGTCTCAAGCTTCGTCTCACCTGGCCCGCGTCCGCCGATGCCGCCTGCAAGCCTCGAAAATGCAGAGTTTTGCCCGATCACAAGCCGCGGCAACAGATATTTGAGCTGTGCAAGCTCGACCTGCAATTTACCTTCCCGCGACTGCGCACGTTGGGCGAATATGTCAAGAATAAGCTGCGGACGGTCGATAACTTTCAGCTCGGTCGCTTCTGACAAACTGCGAACCTGCGCGGGCGACAGTTCCGTGTCGAATACTATAATGTCCGCACCCAGCCGCATTGATCGTATCAACAGCTCGTCAAGCTTTCCCTTTCCAAGCACCGTTTTCGGATCGATCTTCGGGCGGCGTTGGATGATGGTGTCGAGTATCACGACATCGGCCGATTCCGACAGCTCCTTGAGCTCGGCAATGGATTCGCCCGCAATGTCCTGATCGCCCGTCGTCACGCCCACAAGTATCGCACGGTCGCGTCCGGTATGCCGCGTTCGGGCCGTCAGCCGAATGCGCGCCATCTCATCTTCTAACGACTCGATCAGCGAGATAAAATTTGTATCAAGATGAGCCGGTATCGCAGGCTCTAAAAACTCATAGTCCGCTCCGCGTTCTGCCGACTCTTCGTCTCCCGTCTCCTGTCTCCCGTCTCCTGTCTTGTCCGGCAAAAGATGTGCACTGTAAACCAGCCCCGGCAACCCGTCTTTGCGATCGACCTGGATGATCGACATCAGATCGAGCCGGAGCAGAGCGAGATCGGTCAGGTCGTCCTGCGTCAGCTTTTCGCCCAGCAGATGCGTATGCACACACCGCAGCCCGCGAAAACGGTCTTCGGACACGCGGGCACGCCCAAAATCAGGCAGCTCGATGCCCTTCGCCGTGCCGACCATCACATATTCGACCTGGCCCTTGCGGTTAATAAGCACGCCGACCTGCCGCCCCGTCTCATGCGAGATCTCAGACATCTGCCGCGCCAGCTCCGGCGACACAATGTCATCAGCCGCCACACGCCTCGTCGAGAGCCGCTCAATGCGCTTGAGTTGATTATGTTTTAATCCGCGGGTAAATCCGTGAACGGTGTTGATTGAGATCTATGTTCCTCCGACGTAGTGTCTGTGGAGATTATATCAGATAAGATAATGCGTTTTTAGCATTTA
>JAYVOS010000103.1:0-8512 GCA_043757775.1 Chloracidobacterium sp.
CCGCAACGGAATCCCAGGTTCGCGACCTTATCGCCCTGATCGAAAGTAAAACTGACGATTACCAGAGACAGATAAATTCGACATCGCGTAACTACCCGCGCTCAGATTCATCCGAACTATCCTCCTATATTACGCAATTCATAGAAGCGACCGATCGTCTCAAGGAGCGGTTTTACGACCATCAATCGACGAGTGCGGACGCCTCAGAAGTTTTGAATCGCGCTCAATTTATAGATCGATCTATGACCGGAAACCGAATGGACAGTGAAAGTTTAAGACAGTGGACTTCACTGAGAACAGATCTAAACACGCTCGCCTCATATTTCCGTATCAGCACTAACTGGAATCGGCTGCCGCCCGTCAATACCGGTAATACCTATTCAAATACCGGCATAGACGCTCGAATTACAGGCACCTATCGCCTAAACACGAGCCGGAGTGAAAATGTTGCCGATGTGCTAGACAGAACGATGAATGTTTACAACCCCGATCAACGCGACAATATGCGTAGCAATCTAGAACGCCGGCTTGCATCACCTGAGATGATCGCAATTGAAAAAGTAGGCCGTTCGGTTACCATTGCTTCGACCAACTTACCGCAGGTGAAATTTGAAGTTGATGGCGCGCCGAAAACAGAACTAAATCCGCGCGGCCGCACGATAACCACAACGGCCAAATCGGACAGCAATGGCATCACGATCAATTACGAGGGTGACCGGGTTAATGACTTTTTTGTTACGTTCTCTCCGGGAGCGAACGGCGTGTTAAATGTCACGCGGCGTATTTATCTGGAAAATCGTAATGAAACGGTCACGGTCGCGAGCGTTTATGACAAGGTTAATAACTCCGCTCAATGGTCCACTGTCAATGGTGGCATGACGGGCACGACAAATGATTTCTTTATCCCGAATGGTACACGGATCACGACCGCTATGCGCGGCACGGTAAAAACGGGTGCCTCACAAGTCGGCGACCGTTTTCAGATGGAAGTTACCTCACCGTCGCAGTATAGTGGTGCGGTAATAGAGGGACGCGTCACGCAGTCGGCTGATTCCGGCCGCGTTACGGGACGTGCAAATATCACGCTCGAGTTCGACACTGTCACGATGAATGGACGCACATATCGGTTTGCCGGAATTATCGACGGCGTCACGGCTGCAAATGGCGACAGTATCACCGTCAATAACGAAGGGACGGTTCGGGACAGCAGCCAGACAACGACGACAGCGACACGTGCTGGGATCGGTGCAGTGCTAGGTGCTATCATCGGTGCAATCGCCGGCGGCGGACAGGGTGCAGCGATCGGAGCCGGAGTCGGAGCGGGTGCAGGTGCCGGATCGGTTCTTATTACAGGCCGCGACACTATCGAGCTCGGGCCTGGTTCGATGTTCAATATTACGGCGACGGCCCCGGCAAATGCTGGCGTTGTTCGTTGATGCTCATTCGTTCGGAACGCGGATCACTCCCATCCGCGTTCCGTTTTCTTGGATCATACAACCCCCTTAAAGGAGAAATAACAAAATGTCATTAGTACACTGCCCCGAATGCTCCCACGAAGTAGCAACTAACGCAGTCGCATGTCCTAACTGCGGTCGTCCGCTTGTCACTGCTCCCGTCACCGAGCGTAAGGTCGTCGTAATGGATCCGCCACGCGAATCAGGCTTCCCGACTTGGGCCTTGATCCCGATCGGCCTGCTTGCCGTTATACTGATCGCCGTGTTGTTCCTTGTATTCAACAGGACCCCGGACGATGCAAACAGCAATATTCGCGTAAATGTCAACGGAGCGAGGCCCGTAACTCGCACCGACGTACCGAGTACGACAACGACGGTTCCATCTACATCTACCGTTCCATCGACTACAACGGCTCCGCCGTCTATGCCTACAACACAAACGACCGTACCCGGCTCGCAGACAACTGTTACCGAACCGACCAAAGGCCGTGTAACTATCGAAGCTAAGGTCGTCACCTCAAACGGCGGGACGCAGGCGGTTCGCAACGCAAAGTTCTATCTATTGGATAAAGATGTCGAGACGATTCTGGGTAATGCACGTATCGAGCCTATCGAAGGCCAGTCGCTAAGCGGTAGCCTCGGACTCTCAATAGTCTTTCCCGACCGCTACGGCGACTTTTACCGTCAGGCAATGTCGGCCATCAATAAACACGTCAAATACGCCGGGACGACTAACGGTTCGGGATCCGCCGCATTAGCAGGTGTCGATCCAAACAGTTATTATATATTTGCGATCACAAAGATCGGGCGCGGATTCTCTTTATGGAACTCGCCCGTATCCGTTCAGGTCGGCGATAATGTGCTCACCCTCAGTCCGCAGAGCGTGACCGAGATCCAGTCTCCTCAAGGTTGATCGGCCTGAGAGACAGTTTCTCTCTTCGATCTGAAATAACGCCGGTTGTCTGTGATGAACAACCGGCGTTTTTGTTTGTGTTTCACGGCTGTGCGTTTAATCGTGATAGAAATAACTATATCAAGTTTGTATATTGTGTTAACTTGGTATTGAGATGATGGCCGCCAGGTCGTCATCTCACCGGAGCGAGGCGTTCGACGGTGTGGGAGACGTCGGACATCACCTCGCTCCACCTCTGTAAAAAGTTACAATTAAAAAAGCCGGAGGCATGCCTCCGGCTTTTCAATTTTGCACTTTCCACTATCCCTACGGATTCACCGTCACCAGCGCGATCTGCGAAGGCGTTCCGTAATTTGCGTTGCTTCGGCGAAGCTGCACACGGACCTGTAATTGCACCGGCCCCGTGCTGCCGGGTTCCGGCACATACGTCACGTCCACGGACTTTCCGGTCGCGGTGATGACGGTCGCCCAGTCCACACTTCCCGCCTCGGAGACACTTACGAGCCATTGGTCAGCGTTATGCCGATGCGTCGTCACGACGGAATACAGATACCCTGTCGCCGCCGCAAACACCTCGATCTCAGGCTTGATAAATTCCGGTGCGAGGCCGTTACCGCCGCCGCCCGACGTCTCGATGCCCATCGCCGAACCCATCGCGGATGTATAGTTCGGCTGTGCCATTATCAGCGTCCGCAGCTCATCGAGCCGCTGAAAGATACCAGCCGCAACGCCCTTTGGCGGAGCGGTAAAATTTTCCGACGGAAATACAGGCTGCGGCGAACCCACGCTAAGCTCGGTCAGCTCTCTCAAAAAATCCGCGATCGCACTGTCAAAATTCCTGAGCGTCAACCGTGTCGCGGCTATCGACTGAAAATCGTCGTTGTCACTGCCCACCTGCCCGGTAAAAGAGCCCAACCCCAACGCCGCTGCGTAATTAGCGAACTGCACAGAAAAATTCAAAAACCAAGCCGCCCTCGCCGCTAAATTCGTCGGAAACCATTTCGATGATGGCACCATATTCGTGTCCTCCTGAAAAGTAATATTTGTGCCGCGGGACGCTTCCAAACCCGTAACGGGTTCTTCGGGCCCCGCGGCCGGAGCAAAACGAATGTGTCTTTCGGATGTTTATCTTTAGGATGCGGGAGAATGAGTGTTTCGAGTTTGTACCGCTCTCGCGGCTGGCTATCACGAACTCAGACACACTCATCTCGTCGTTTCCATTAGAAACGCAAAACATCGTCGAGTTCGTTTTAGCCAAGGTATGTTAAAACGATTTCTAAAAAAAATCAACCCTGATCTTATAAATAACTTGTTCGATCTGCGTCACAACCATTTCGATCTTCGTCCGAACGCCTTCATTCTTTGTGCGAACGCCTTCATTCGCCGACCGAACCCCTTCGTTCTTTGTGCGAACCCCTTCGTTCGCCGACCGAACCCCTTCGTTCTTTGTGCGAACCCCTTCGTTCGCCGACCGAACGCCTTCGTTCATCGTGCGAACACGATATTTCTCAGATTGGTCCACTTTATTCCCTCGTTGGATGGATTCGAAGACGGTGACATATATGCCGCCGTCTAGACCGTTCGGAACCTTGGAACGGCACCGCCCACGGTTCGCACCCTTGACTACAACTATGGCGCCGGCGTTGCTGACTCTTCCCAACGTTCGTTACGTTTATGCGATCGGCGATCTAACATCAACGAATATCCGCGGCAAGTACCCAGTCGCTGCCGCTCCCGGGTCTTATCCGTGACGAATACTCGCTGCTCCGCCTACTGGACGTTCTTGTCGTAGATGTCGTGGAGGACTTCGGAGATGGTCTGGCGGTCAAGTTGTTTGGTTTCAGCGGTGTCCATTTTACTTTTTTTGGATTTAGCAAAGTCGGCGAAATCATAGGTTGAGGCGGTTTCGGGTTCAGATTGGTTGTCGGCGTCAACTATCGACGGCACTTCGGCGGGTAATTGGGCGAGTGTTCCGCTTAATGCAGCGCGGCTGAGATCGAGCATCTGGTTCCCTCGATTTTTCCTGATCCTTTCCAGAGAACGAACGGCAGATGACGTAAGCGGAGCTTCGCGGGGCGTGCGTTCGATCTTGCGCAAGGTCCGCACGTATTCACGCAGTTCTTTGGTAGGAAATACGACGGACATCTCGTCGGAAGCGGTTTCGGAGATGACTTGTTCGAGATGCCGGACGGCGGAGCTGTGGTCACCCGCCTTTTGATACAAAACACCAAGCCCAAAATGCACGAGCGGCGGAGCGGCACTCATTCCTTTTAAAATTGCCTCGCCGCGTCCGATCGCCTCCTGTATCTCAAAACCATACCAAAGGCGTCCGTCGTCGCGGATGATCTCGTTGGTCGAGAGGTAAAATTCGAATATCTGACGAGTTTCGCTGCGTGATTCGAAGGAGAATGCTTTCCAGATAAAGAACGCGAGGACGCCGAAAAAAAACAGGATAAAGACCGGAAACCCGACCGCGAACAGCATCACTGCAATAACGCCAAAAGCCAGTGCGTACGGACCCTTTTCCTTGAGCGTTACGGCTGCCCGTTTTTCGAGACTGGTTTCTCTCACGTTTTAGTTACGGCTGCTATTTGCCCGTGCCCGCGTTTGGAGATTTCTTTGCCGGGCGGCTCTTTGGCTTTGCCGTCGAGGCCTTAGGAGCGTCGGCCGCTTTCTTTGTGGCGGGATCGCACGTTGCCTTTGATACTTCCTTTTCAAACTTAGCACCGAGGTCGTTGATCATGTCACCCGCTTTCTCAAAAGCCTTTGACGAATTTTCGACAACATAATTAAATGCCTCGGTTATCGTCACGGCCTCCATCTTTAGCAGGCTCGCGAATTTCTGATCGAGCGGCAGTGCTTCGAATTCGGACTGGATCGGATCTTTTTTAGTTTCTTTCTTTTGTTCGACCATAATAAATATTCTCCCGGTTCAATGACTTTCAAACTGTATGCAAGCAGTCATTAAACTTACGTCCGCGCGGTGCAAAATGTTCCGCCGTAGCTCCTAATGCATCGCCGTTTTGACGCGAACACGCGGCTGTGCACCGGACGGAGCCGTGTGTGATCCGACAGCAAGCTTTTGACAATCGGAGCAAACGCCCCACATTCTGAGGCTATGATGCGTCGGTTTAAAGTCAAACTTGTCGGCCATCTGATCCTGTAAAGACTCAATATCCGCAGAGAAAAACTCGATCACCTTGCCGCATTCGGTGCAGATCATGTGGTCGTGATGGTCGTGGTTATAATGGTGCTCGTAGTAGGTTTTGTTATCGCCAAAACGCACCTCACGGGCGAGGCCGGCTTCGGTCAGGAGTTTTAATGTACGATAGACAGTCGTGTGTCCGACACTCGGGTCCTTACGAACGACGAGACGGTAAAGGTCTTCGCTGGTAAGATGATCTTCGGTACTGAGAAATATCTCTAAGATAAGGTCGCGTTGTCCGGTGCGACGCAATCCAGCCGCCTGAATATGGTCGTCAAAGATCGCTTTTTCTGCTTCGAATTTATCTTTTTTCTTGGCCAATTGCTTAATTCCCGTTTGATTTCGATACTACCATTTCAATTTTGTTTTCGCTATGGAAACCTTTGTTCGCAGCGAATCTATCCGCTCAGGGCTGACTCCCTGCTTTGCCGCAAGCTCAAGCGAACGCTCGCCGAGCAGCAAATAGATCTCAAGCAGATCATCAGAGACGTATTCGTTTAGCGCTTGCAAATGACGGGTGAATGTCTCAATATCGGCGCGGGCAAATGTTCCTGTAAGGGCGGCAGCGGTGCTTTGCTCATTGAGATTTTTGACGGTGCTCGTCACGAGCGGCAACAGAATCTGTTTGGCGTCTTCGCCGGAAAGCCCGACTTTTGTCATCATTTCAACTGCCGCATCGAATAACGCAACGAGATGTCCACAGGCAGTAACTGCGGATGCATGATAAAGAGTCTTAAATTTGGTGTCTATCGTAAACGGCTTGCCGCCGAGATCGTGGGCGATCTGTTTGCCCGATATTACAGCCTCTGCATCGCCTTCGACACAAAAATATGCGCCGCGAAAACGTGAAGGGCCAAGCTCAGGACTGCTGATCGAAACCAGCGGGTGGATCGAACCGGTCTTGCATCCGACGGCTTTAACGGCTTCGAGAATGGCGGACGATTGAGCCCCGCAAGTATGATAAACGGTCGAATTGCTACTAACTTTCCCCGACAGCAGCTTAGAAGCGGTAACGATCTCAGGATCTCGTGTCGTGATAAATACGATGTCCGACGAAATGAGCGGCATCTCGTCATTGCGGCCGACAAGAGCATCAATACTGTATTTGTCCTTAGGCAGAGAGAGAGCCAATGCTCCGCCGACGCGCCCGACACCGATTATCGATACACTAGTCATACCGATAAAATATAGTTTAATTGGCCGTCAGGATAAAACGTGCGGAGCGGAAACTGTCTATTTGTTGGCAAACAGCTCGAGATTGTCGATATCGTCTTCCCATTCGCGCATTTCGTTGGGAAACAATTCCCTGAAATCTTCGAGCGACGGGCGCTTTGTCTTGCGGGTTTCGGGCTGGTTTAGAGCGGCCTTACGGATCGCGGTCCTGAGCAGCTGCATCTCTTGTCCTGTAAGGCTCGAAAAGTAGTTGATATCCGATCCGTCTTCGAATCGCCGCTTCACTGCGGTTCCAAGCTCGGCTTGGCCCAAACTGTCGATCGCTTTTCTAAGCTCGTCCGCGTTTTCATTGATACGGGCCCTGAAAAATAAGAGGCCTTGATTAACAAATATCTCCAGACGGCTGGATTGATCTTTGCGTCGTTCGAAACGCGCAAGGTTAAAGGAGCATGAGCAAAACGGCTTTGCCTCAAGCTGCTGACGTACATCCGCAGTGCAATCCATGTGACGGATGTTACGGATCAGCGCTTTGGCTCCCACCGAAAAATGCGAGTCGAACCATGCAAGATCTGACAGGCTCTCGAACGCGCTCCATTTATCGGATCGTAGAACGGTGCTGAGGTTGTCCAACGATGTTTTTGAATTCATTACGGCATCATGCTTACCAACGTAATGATCGATGTAAAGCTCCTTGAAACTATGCCATAGCGAGTCGATCTCGTTATTAACAGACGGATCTGCGGCAAAGTAGGACGTCCCCGTCTTGTCGAGCAATGCGCGCCGCATTTGCTCGATGTCAGCGTCATCGGTCGTTTCGCAGAGAGCAAGATAAGTCGAAATTTCTTTGCGTTGGGCGGCACCATCCGTAAAGTAACGCAGGACGATGAGGTCTTTTTTCTTGCTTTCGTATTCTGTTTCAGAATCAGAAAATAGATCCGCAATACGTTGCAAACACTGGTCGAGTGGAATAACGTTTTGAATTAGAGCGTCGATACTCTCCGCCAAGACACCGAACGTCTTACGTAGATTAGCGGCGATCGTCCAGATAGACGAATTCAGGCTTTCGTCAGGAAGCGATTCGAATGTCTCGAGAAACATTGCCTCATTCCAATTCGTCAACCAACCGGTCAAAGTATCGATGATTATTAAACGATCCTCAGAGCGTTCTAATGACTTGATCTGCGTGTTGCCGGAGATCAATATGGCCCATTCTCTGAGACGCTCGCTCGAATAAACCTCGGCAAAGGGCTTGGCAATTCCCTCGATGTCATCCCAGATGATCTGTAGGTCGAGCGAACGCTGGCTGATCCGATTACCGCTGAATGTAACAAAATCGAATTGCCGCTGAGCAACAAGAGCAGTCAATATCAGGTGCTGTGACTCTCGCGTAAGACCTGACGCATCAGACCGCATCCGTGAGGCAAGATCCGTTATTTTAACGACCGTCTCGTCGTTGATGTGGGCGCCGTCAAACGCGGCCCTAACCGCAGGCAACTGCTCCAATGTCTCCGAATTTACCGGTACATAGAGATCATCCTGTAATTCGACCAATCCAAGCGGCAAACCAAATGCCTCCGCCAGTTTTTGAACATCACTGTTGTTGCGTCCTGCTCCACCGAAAAACTGTCCGGTCAATTTTGCGGCTTCTTTTACACTCAACAGCTGCGAGAAAAAGGGATGCTCAGGAAAGCGAAATTCAAAGATCGGTGCGAGCATGATCGTGAACATCTGAGCTAGTGTGTGGACACCTCTCGCCTCTTCGGAGAT
>JAYVOS010000104.1:0-2311 GCA_043757775.1 Chloracidobacterium sp.
GGTCGAATACATCCTGTCCGTTTCGGCGGTCGGCTCGCTCCAAGAGCAGTATGTGCCGACGGATTTCGTGATCCCCGATCAGTTCTTTGACCGCACGCGGGCGAGAGCACACGAGTCCACATTCTTTGGCAAAGGCATCGTCGGGCACGTCACGTTCGCACATCCGGTCTGTAACGAGCTTGGCGACATTATCGAGGCGGCGTGTAAAGAGGTCGGCGTCACCGTTCACCGCAATGGCACCTACATCTGTATGGAAGGCCCCGCTTTCTCTACCAAGGCCGAGTCTAACGTCTATCGTTCGTGGGGCATGGACATCATCGGGATGACCAATCTGCAGGAGGCAAAGCTCTCCCGCGAAGCCGAGATCGCCTACGCGACGATGGCTCTCGTCACCGACTACGACTGCTGGCACGAAAGCCACGAGAGCGTCACCGGCGACATGATCATCGCCACGCTCAATAAGAACGTGCGAAACGCCCAGCTCGTCCTAAGATCAGCCGTCGCACGCGTCGCTGCCAAAACAACGCCGAATCAGTTCGCCAATGCGATCCAAAACGCGATATTCACGGCCCCTGAAAACTGGCCCGCTGACACGGCGAAGAACCTTGAAGCGATCATTGGGAAATATGCTCTAAAAGCTTAAGGCAGAAAACTTTTTGCTTAGTTTCATCATCTTTAGATAGTTATGAAAAAGTTTCTTGCATTAACTCTCCTCGTCCTTGCAGTTTCGGTCACCGGAGCATTTGCCCAGCGTAATATCACACCGGCGATCGACCGTGACCCTTTGATGGAACTTGACGCCAAGCACAACCTCGACGTTGCGTGGCAAGCCTACGCTCCGGCGAAAAAAGCCTATAAGCAAATACTCTCGCGTTTCGAAGAGACCTTTGCCGTGTATCCTGATTTCTCTAAGATCGACGAATTTCTCTACCTCGCCGGCATGAGCAGCTATTACCTGTCCGAAAACAAAGGCAAGCAAAAGGTCGATCTTAAATCCGAAAAAGAAAAAGAAAAGTTCGCCCCTGCGAAACTAAAAGAAGACTCCAAGATGTATCTCACAATGCTCGTCGAAAAACACCCCGACAGCAAATACGTCCCCGATGCGAAAAAGACGCTTGATATGCTCAAATAGGCGGAAACGCGGGCATCGAGGAGTGTGTAAAAGAGGCGGTTCGGGCCGCCTTTTCTTTTGACTTCCCCGCAGGGCCAATAGCCACGGTCTTTAGGCCGTGGTACCTTCGCACAAATGATCGACAGCCCGTTTCAACGGGCTTACTCCTCCTTCAACCAATAAAGGACGTTAAAAACGCCCTCCAAACCTATTCCGAATCTATCCCACGCCCTAAAGGTGCGTGGCTATCTGCCGCGTGGGCGCGGAAAGACGGCTTAAGCCGCCTCTCACATCGCTCGAACACATCGGACAACCATCGCGCTCCGGCTCTCTCTTTTCATTCTTCATTCTCCATTCTCAATTGGTTTCCGCCCGCCCGCATCGCCGAACTCGAAGCGGAAGTTAAAGCATTGAAAAGTAGAAAGTAGACGGTAGACAGCATAAAAAAGAAGGCGGAGCATTCATTCGGATGCCCGGAGTAGTAGAGGGAATGCCAGCAGTGGTCAGGGGAATGCCCCGAGTGGTCGGGGGAATGCCTCTAGTGGTAGAGGGAACGCCGCTAGTGGTAGAGGGAGCTCCGCTAGTGGTAGAGGGAGTACCGCTAGTGCTAGAGGGAATGCCGCTAGTGGTAGAGGGAACGCCGCTAGTGCTAGAGGGAATGCCGCTAGTGGTAGAGGAAACGCCCGGAATCAAAAGGGAAAGGCCGTAAACACGGGCCACTTGTAATCTTTCTACTGAGCTTTAGCCTTTTTCGATGGTTCCGGCATTTCGTCAATGTACTGAGTGCTTGCGATCACGGTGTCAATCCAATTCAAACTGATGTGGATTAGGCGTTTAAGATCAGTAAGGTCTTTATTTGTCCATAAACGCTCATAATGTGTCTCATCATTCCCTAACCAAGTGACTCGATTTGAAACCGCTTTCAAATTTGGGTCTTCAACGTATTTGTCAATAACTGCTTTAAGCCACATAGCTTTTATCTCCTCCGTCTTGTCAGGCGCTAGATAAATAGCAAAGTCTTTTATTAAAAACTCAAAGGCTTTCCTAAGACCGATTCCAACAATCTGATCCAGCCCGTATGTCTCGGCAGACAGAGCTTGTTCCCGTATCGAAATAAATCCGGGTGAAAGCTTTAAAATCGTTTCTTCAACATCCGGAACATTGGCATAGCGGGGACGAAGCCCTACCAACTCATATCCA
>JAYVOS010000105.1:0-2297 GCA_043757775.1 Chloracidobacterium sp.
GCTGTCAACTTTCTCAGTAAACCCGTTTTAAGATCGATCACCGAAGATATTTCAACTTCGTGCAGATCCGGTTGGCCAAGCCCAAGCATGTCCATTATCTCTAGCCGGTAATTTTGTGTTTCCTGCCACTCCTTATCAAGCTCCGTTACTCGTGTGCTGAAACTAAACAGCCTTAGCGGGATGCCGACGAGCTTTCCTTCGAATACATATCGTGCCTGATATGGCTCAAATAAATAAGGGGAAAATTCGTGGGCTTTGTTTGACTCATTCACAGTTGGAACCGCTAATGGTTTTTGGATCGCAGCCTGCTGAGCAAACGAAAGCGAAAACGCGGCAAAGACAAAGATCAATAGAGAAGGAAATCTCATAAAATATTCTCCGGCTAATTCGATAAAGTTTCTAAGGAGAGTGCGAGATGAGATGTAAGTTATTTATTTTGGGTTGCGGAAAAAGATCGTTAATTACGCGGTAATCAACTGCTTACAGCGTCGCGGATATTTTTTGGTAATTTACCGAAAACTAGGGAATACGACGTTTGGATCAGATCTTTTAACTCGTCAGGCGTGACGGCATCGAGTTTTGCAATCCGCACCCATTTATAACGCCCGACATACGCCGCTGGATCGATGCCCTCTCGTTCGATCATCTCCGCAAACTTCTCCGGCGTGCATTTGATCGATATCCCGCCGCTTATCGAATCTGCTCCGGTCACACAAAACATTTTCGCCCCGACGCAGAAACAGAGGTCTGCTCCCCACTTAATATCCTCGGTCGCACCGGGCATTGAGAGGCAGTATTTGCGGAGTTGTTCGATGTTCATTGTTTTTTCTTCTTTCTCTTACTTGGAGTTCTTAGCGTCTTTGCGTGAAATATTTTTTCTCACGCCAAGTCGCAAAGATTGCTAAGAAAAGCTTAAGCTAAGATTAATCTCAGAGATTCTATTGTCGTGTCGATGTCGCTGCTCTCCACATCCAAATGCGTCACCATCCGCATCAGATTGCCGAAGCCTATCGCCAAAATGCCATTGTCTTTCAGGCTCGCGACTATTTCAGCAGAACTGCAGCCCGTACCGAATATGTCGAATATGACGATGTTTGTCGCGACCTTTTCGGTGTCGATAACAATGCCCGGAATTTCCGCGAGGCCATTTGCCAGAGCTTTTGCATTTGCATGATCTTGTGTGAGACGCTGCGGCCCTTCGTCGAGGGCGATCAGTCCTGCAGCCGCGAGGATGCCGATCTGCCGCATACCGCCGCCGAGGCGTTTTCGCCAAATTCGTGCCTCTTTGATAAATTCTTTCGAGCCGAGCAACACCGATCCCGCCGGTGCTCCGAGTCCTTTTGACAGCGTAAACATCACGGAATCACAACCTCGCGTTAAGTCAGCGACCGATTCGTTTAAGGCGACCGACGCATTAAATATCCTCGCTCCGTCCATATGGACAGGCAGCCCGACGGCGTGCGACTTTTCACAAATATCGGCACACGCTTCGGCGTTCATCACACTGCCGCCGGCGAAATTATGAGTGTTTTCAAGACAGATGAGCGCCGTCGCGGCCTGATAATACGGCGGGTCGATAAACAGATACGGTGCGATCTCGCTCCACGTCAAATGGCCCGTGCCGTCCGCACTTCTGACCGCACGGATCGTCACGCCGGAAATCACCGCCGCCGCCCCGAGCTCGTAATTCAATATGTGCCCGCGTTCCTCCGTGACGATCTCCTGCCCCGGTTTTGAGTGGCATTTGACGGCAATCTCGTTGCCCATACACCCGGTCGGCACCCACAGAGCAGACTCTTTTTCAAACACCTCGCACGCACGTTCCTGCAAACGATTAGCCGTCGGGTCGTCGCCAAAAACATCATCCCCGACGACCGCCTCCGCCATCGCGTCCCGCATTTTATCGGACGGTTTCGTAACTGTGTCTGAGCGTAGATCTATCATTTGAGTAATTGAATATTGCCACGATTCGCCGCGTAACTGAACTTGCGCGCAGCGGTTTGTCGCTTGCCTTGCGAAAAACTATAATCACCAAAGTTCTAACATCTGTTTTTTATCTTGAGGAGAATTGTAATGCGTAACGTCAAAGTTTTGGCTTTTGTTGTGTTTGCGGTGACCTTGTTTGCGGGAAATGGGTTTGCTCAAAACGGAGCACCCGGCGAGCAAAAGGGAAAAGGCACGGTTGTCATCCGTGCGGCTCAGATCATCGACGGACGCGGCGGTGACCCGATAAAAAACGGTTCGGTCGTCGTGACCGATGACAAGATCGTCGCCGTCGGTGGAAACATCGCCGTGCC
>JAYVOS010000106.1:0-2296 GCA_043757775.1 Chloracidobacterium sp.
TATTTTAGGGGTTGATGATCTTGTAAAAGCTAGGTTAAGCATATTCGTTAAAGCTCCAGTGGTACAGGTAATAGAAAAGTTTCAATTGAATATCAATCGTAAATCGTTGACATTTACTTGCGAACCAAGCAGTCAACGGGTGCAACTAAATTAGAGGGGTAAGAATGCAAACAAATTTACAAATTGAAATGAACAAAATCAGTATGGACAGTAATATGAAAAAAATCAATACAAATACGCTGCCCGATAGTTTGTGGGCATTGCTTTTATTGCTCGTATTTGTTGTTTCGGTAATACCAAATGTGTTTGCTTTGCCAAATCACGAATTGGCCTATATTGAAAGAGTAGATGGTGGATCTGTGCAAACAACTACACCTCAAAAACCGAAAAAAAAGAGGAAAAAGGTGGTGTCAAAAAAAGTAGAGCCAAAGCTGGTCGCGGTTAAGGCAAGTATTTGGGGTGGGGATGGAGTTATTTTTGAAGTTAAAGATAAAAGCGTAACGATTCAGTATGGCTGTGCCGACGGCCAGATAGAGCAGGCTTTCACTACAGATACGGCAGGAAATTTCACAGTAAATGGTTATCACACCCGGCAAAATGGCGGGCCGGTTTTGATAGATTCTCAGCCGCCCCGGCAACTTGCCCGTTATGAAGGAAAAATTACCGGCGATAAGATGCGGTTAAAAGTTACGCTGACAGCGTCAAAGGAAATAATTGGAGAATTTGTATTACAGCGCGGAAACCTACCCGAAATAACAAGGTGTTATTGATACTTGTATAATTTGCTATGAAAAAAAGGTGGCCCCGTTGGCCGCCTTAATGTAGAGCTGATCACCGTCTAGCTTTATTGATTAGCGGCAAACACAAGATCGGAAATATTATCCGAGATGTGTAACAATTGGGGTGTAAAATTAAATCTTCTCGATCCGACACTTATGATATAAGTCTGTCCCGCCTCGACATCGTCAAATTGGAAACTGCCATAAGCTCCTGTCAAAACACGACGAGTATTACCACTAGGATCAGTAATGAGTACATTTGTACTACGCAAGCCACGTCCTTCTGGAGTAAGAACCCTTCCAGAGACCATAACGCCTGCTGCTGTAGCCGGTGTGAGTGTTAGGGTCGCTGCGGTTACTGTGCCGACGTCGCCAGCTCCGCGGTCGCGAAATCTAAGCGTCCAAGTTCCGTTCGGAAGTGTTGCGGCAGCAAATGCGGAATTTAGCGACGTTGTTGGGGGTGGGTTTGCCGCACCGCCGATTCCAGTTACGACCGTACGGTTTGTACTCGTAGGTACGGTAGCTCCGGTTGCGACTGAGCCTACTGTTGTCCACCAATTGGCTGATGCTGCATCGGCAAACGTGTACGTATTGGTCGATTGCAAATTCCTGAATCCAAATGAGCCGCAAGCACCCGCAGTTGCGGACGTAGTACCGGTTGCTGAAAATAACAACAAGCTTTGACCAGTCGGAGCGGTCAGTGTGACCTCCAGATCCTGAATATAAGTATGCGATGCATTAAAACCGACCACTACCTGTTGGGCACCGGTCAGGCCAGCCACTGTGAATGTGACATCCCTGAATGTGGTGCTGTTGTTTTGGCAGGAGGGCGTTGTCAGATCCGAATCGGGAATAGCTCCCAAAGTGGCTGCATTTGCATTGAATACAGCTGCAGGCACACTAAAAAACCCCAAACCGAGCACAACGCCCAGCAACATAAAACTTTTAATCAAACCAAAAAACGAGCGTACCGAGTTATTCATGATCCTATCCCCCTAACAAAACTAAAGAAAATGCCAATTTGGCTAAAGTAACGACCACGCGACCGTTGTAAAAAACTTATATAACGAGTATATAATTAATGGCAATTTAATGTCAATTTTTTTAAAAAGTGGGTAGGCGGACAGTAGCTACATAGAAAAAGGCGGCCCGAAAGCCGCCTTTGGGTAAAGTAAAACTGACAGCCAATTATTGCCCGGCTATAAAATCCAGATCAGCAATGTTGTCAACGATCTGGATCGCACGCGGCGAAAAGCTAAAGCGACGTGAAGCAACGCGAACCACGTAGGTCTGTCCTGCTTCGACATCTGTGAACCGATAAGCCCCGTTCAATCCTGTCAATGTATTGCGGACCTGTCCTGCTTGGTCGGTCATTGTCACAACTGTGCTTCTCAGTCCGCGTCCGCTGGCAGAAGTTAGAACCCGTCCTGAGACATCGACGCCAGCTGCAGTTGGGCCGCTGCCATTTATTGTGATCGGGATCAAGGGTCGAGTGAGGCTTGTCGCGTCAGCCGGGA
>JAYVOS010000107.1:0-8419 GCA_043757775.1 Chloracidobacterium sp.
CTTCGCACCAAAGCCGCTCAGCCTCCAAATATCAAATGAACCCGTGCCGCCTCACCGCCAACATCCAACGCGATTTTTGGCTTGTGTTTAACTCTAAATACTTCGATAATCGTGGCTGTAAGTTTGGAGTAAACCCTCTGTGAGCGAAGACAACAAAATTCCGCCGCCGGACGATTTTTCAAAGACCACTCCGAATATCAGTGTGCCCGGTGCGGACGAGCCAACGCCGGACTGGGACAAGACAAACTACAATTTTCCGAAACAGCCTGAACCCGACGAATGGGGTAAAACGGTTACGAACTTGCGGCCCATCGAGACAGGCGGCCAGGAAATGGACAAGACGTTTTACCCGGGAAGTCAGGCTCCGTCAACGCCCGAATGGGGAATGACCGCCGCCAATATTAACGTCAACGCCGCCGATTTTGGGACGCGTCCGGACGATTTTGGAGGCGGGCAGGAATACGACAAGACGACGCCGTACTTTCAACTCCCGGAGGCCGAGCGGGCCAAATATCAAAATCTGCCGCCGACACCGACCGAGCAGGCCGCACAGGCGGTTAAAGAAGAAAAAGAGGCCGGCGGGGTGCCGGGCTGGGTCTGGGTTGCTGCCGGGCTGATGACGATGTTCTTTTTTGCGATCGTCGTGCTGGGCGTGGTCTATCTTTTCATCCTTCGAGATACGAGTTTTGAGCTGACGGTTGTGGGCGCTCCGATCGGGAGCACGGTCACGGTTGATGGCCGAGCGCTCGCCGTTACCGACGGTGACGGAGCGTACGTTCTTCGCAATCTGGAGGCCGGGAAACGGTTGATCGCCGTCACACATCCGACTTTTAACTGTCCGTCGCAGGAGTTTGACGGGACGCCGGGGCAGCGTGGCAAGATCACGATCGGCTGCACGGCACTTAAGGCAACTGCGACCGACGACTGCCTAAACTTTCAACGCGGCGACGACGACAAAGCCGAACGCTGCTATAACTCGGCGCTCGATGCCTTGCCCGATCCGTTTACGGCCGAGGATCTGGTCAGGGCTCTCAACATACTCATCATTAATTTCGAGAGTGGAAAATCTGACGTGCCGCCCGTGCGTCTCGCCGCATTGCAAAAGGGTGCGACATTCATCAAGAAATTACCGTCAGGCATCGTACTCGAGGTCGGCGGCCATACCGATAATGTCGGCCAAGCCGCTTCCAATCAGTCGCTCTCGGATGCACGAGCCGATGCTGTGAAGGCCGTTCTTGTCAAATTTGGCGTGTTGGACAACACTCTGCAAATTCGCGGCTACGGCCCGGCAAAACCCATCACAACCAACGACACCGTCGACGGCAAATACCGAAACCGCAGGATCGAGTATTCGATCGTTAAGAAATGATCAGACAGCGACAGGCGCGGCGATCTTGCTGTGCGAACGGTAATTCTGTAATTTCAAATTCTCAAATTTGAAATTGATCAGGCCATCCAACCCTCGCAATCCATCAGCATCGACAAATTCGAGCTTTGGCAGCTCAAATGGCTCTCTGACAAGCAGTTCATCGACCTGTTCGAGGTGGTTGCTGTAGATGTGCAGATCGCCGAAGGTGTGTATAAAATCGCCCGCCACGAGCCCGCAGACGTGAGCGACGAGGTGAGTCAGCAGAGCGTAACTGCTGATGTTAAAAGGCACGCCGAGAAAGGCGTCAGCCGAGCGTTGGTATAGCTGGCAGTGGAGCGTTTTGCCGTTTTCGACCTTGAACTGAAACAGCGTATGACACGGCGGCAGTGCGACGTCGTCGCAGACGCGCGGATCCCAACCGGAGACGATCAGACGGCGTGAATTGGGGTTCGTTTCGATCTCGCGGATCAGACGCGCGATCTGGTCGACGCCGTTGCGTGTCGGGTATTCGCCGCCGAACGAACGCCACAGATAACCGTAGACCGGCCCGAGATCGCCTGTCGTCCGGCCAAATCGCGCCGTTTGCTCACCGGTCGCCCACTCCGCCCAGATATCGACGCCGCGTGCGGTTAGATCTTTCTCGTCAGTCGAGCCGCTAAGGAACCAAAAAAGCTCTTCCGCGATCCACCGAAACGGCACGCGTTTGGTCGTCACGATCGGAAAGCCGTCTCGCAAATTGAACCGCGTTTGGTAACCAAACGACGAGATCGTCCCCGTGCCGGTGCGATCGTCGTGACGCGAGCCGGTCGTCAAAATATGCCTTAATAGATCGTGGTATTGCCGCATCTTGCGTTTGTGGATTAATCCTCTAAAAGTTACCATAATTGACTTATGTCGGGGAAACTAGAAGTCAGTTTTAACAGCCCGCAATGCGGCTGGATGTCGATCGGATTCGCCGACGGCGCGGGCGAATTTCACACGACAACGGCTCACGCTCCGCACGCTGCGGCATTGCCGGAGCTGATGCGGATATTGACAAAATTGGCCGATCGCTCATCGCCAGAGAACGAATTTCTGCTCAAATGGAACCGCGACCCTGAGGAGTTCGATTTTCGGTTTGTCCGCGACGGCGATGACCTGACGATCGAAATATATCAGTACCCGACCGATGAGCGTGACACCGCGACCCGCGAATTAGTGTTTTCGCATAATGGCAAAGTTTGGGACGTGTGCGAGGCTTTTGCTGCGACATTTGAACAGCTTTATGCCGACCGCGACACTGACGAATTCGAATTCAACTGGCGACAGCCGTTTCCGTACAGAGTCTTTAAAGAGTTTAATGCTCAAATTCAACTTCTGAATGAACAGAAATGACATCAAGACAGCGATTCTGAACTTCTTTGAAGTAATTGAGGGCAATTTGCAGCCAGAGGATCGCGAGATCAAATTAACACAAGCTCTCGATGAGTTGGCCATAGCTACTCACTCGATGGAATACACATTTGATGAACGGGAGTTCCAAGATTCGGTCACTCGTGATTACCAAGAAGTTCGCGAGATTGTCTCCAGGAACTTTCCTGATCTCGGTTACTACAATGTTGCTCTCGATATAGTGGATAAAATTGCTGAAAGCGAAAACGGTGTGGGTGACGCGATTGACGATATTTGCGACATTGCGGGCGATTTAGAAGAGGTTCTTTGGTGTTGGGAAAACACCAGTGTTGATGACGCGCTTTGGCACTTCGAATCTAGCTTTGATTCTCACTGGGGAAAACATTTGAGAGATTTGCAGCTTTACCTTTACGCAAAATTGATTTCTTGATGAAAGAAAAACTACTAGAATTACTCGCCTGTCCGACGTGCGGCGGTGATATTTTGTTGGCCTACGCTAGCAAATATGAGAGTCGCGAGATCATTGAGGGCGTGCTGACATGCAAGAAATGCGACCGCGAATACAGCGTGATTCGCGGCGTGCCCCGCTTTGCCGATCTGGCAAAGATCGACGAGGACAAGGCAGAGACGGCGGAGAATTTCGGCTGGCAGTGGACGCATTTTACGCAGGAGGATCCGAAGTACAACGAGCAATTCCTCGGCTGGCTTCAGCCGGTGAAGCGTGAGTTTTTTGCCGGGAAAGTTGTTCTAGAGGGCGGCTGCGGCAAAGGCCGTCATACAAAACTCGCCGCCGAGTGGGGAGCGGCTGAGGTCGTCGGCATCGATCTCGGTGACGGCGTCGAGTCGGCGTTTGCCTTGACCCGCGAACTGCCGAACGCCCACATTGTCCAGTGCGACATTTTCAAATTGCCGTTCAAGAAAGCGTTCGATTACGCCTTCAGCGTCGGCGTTCTGCATCACACGCCGGACCCGAAGCGGGCATTTGTCTCGCTTGCCGGAAAGGTCAGACCGGGCGGGCACATTTCGGCGTGGGTTTACGGCGCCGAGAATAATGGATGGATCACAAGATTTGTCGATCCGGTGCGGACGCGCTTTACGTCGCAGATCAGCCAGCCTGTTTTGTATCAGCTCTCAAAACTGCCGACGCTCGGTGTTTTTCTAACGACCAAGCTCGTCTATCGTCCGATCAACGCCGCGTCAAAGGGCATCGCAAGCCGACTCTTTTACAACGAATATCTCAATCACCTCGGCACATTCGGCTGGCGCGAGCAGCACAACATTGTCTTCGATCACCTCGTCGCACCGACGGCATTTTATATTTCAAAAACTGAGTTCGAAGACTGGTGGCGTGAGATCGACGCGTCGGATGTCGAGATCATCTGGCATAATCAAAATAGCTGGTGCGGGTTTGGGCGAGTCAGCTAAACCGCTGCGGAGCGAAAGCCTTGCGGTCACGAATTACAGGAATTTCACCAATAAGGGAGCGATTTCTTAATTAGTGCTATTCGTGTCATTCGTGGCAAACTTCTTCTTATGAGCGCGACGTTACCGCAGGAAATGCAACAGCATACATATGCCATCATGGACGAGGTCGAAGGCTCGCACTGGTGGTTTGTCGGGCGGCGCGCGATCCTCGATAGTTTCCTACAAGGTATTTGCTCACGACTCACGACTCCAGACTCACGACTACGGATACTGGACGTCGGCTGCGGCACGGGTGCCAATATCGAGATGCTTTCAAACTACGGCGAGGCCGAGGGCGTCGATGTTTCCGATGACGCTCTCGAATTTTGCCGTCGAAAAGGGTTAACAGTCCAAAAAGGTTTGGCCGAGACGCTGCCCTACGCGGACGAAAGTTTTGATCTGACCACGGCGCTCGATGTGGTCGAGCATCTCGACGACGACATCGCCGGGCTGAAAGAGATGTTTCGCGTGACGCGACAAGGCGGCTATTCGCTGATCTTCGTCCCGGCGTTTATGTGGTTGTGGGGCGTGCAGGACGATATTTCAAATCACCGGATTCGCTACACCAAATCGCAGATCGTCGAACGGCTGCAGGCGGCGGGTTACGAGATAGAGCGTGCGACGTACGCTAACTGGACGTTTTTCGCTCCGATCCTCGCCGGCCGAACGATAATGAAATTGACCGGCATAAGACCAGAATCTGAGAACAATATTACTGTCTCGGCTTTGAATGGTGTATTCGGAAAACTGTTTGGTGCTGAGCGGTTTTGGCTTCGAAATCTTAATTTCCCATTCGGCGTATCGATCGTGGTCGTGGCGAGGAAACCGGCGTGAGCGAGATCGCGATCGAGATATGTGTCGATATGGTTAAGCCCCTACCAGTTTGGCAAATGCTCCCCGGATTGGCGAGACCGGGCCTCCCTTTTGGTAAAACGACATGAGTTCGGTTTCCGGTATAGCAGCTCGATAACCGGCCAGTATCTCTTCGGGCTCGAATTCCACGCCGACGGGGTTTGCGTCGAACGCAACTCGCATAAATTCCGATGCCTCTTCGCTCGAATCCATGCGGTCAACCTGAAATTCCATCTGGTTGCCGTCGGGATCTGCATAGTACATAGAGATCGTAATACCATGATGGACGCACCAGTACGGTTCGATACCTTGTTCCTTGAGAATAGCGTAGTTTTCCAGCAGGTCTCCGAGCGAGGAAAGCGTGTAACCGACGTGGTCCACACCGATCGCGTCGTGCTTTTCGGTTTCGCTTCCGTCGGGTTGTAAAACGGACATGTCCGCGAGAGCGAACCGGTGATGTTCATCATCATAGGTCAAAAATGCGAGAGCCGGGTTTTTGAATTGAACTTGCGCGTTAAAGACCTTAGCGTACCAATCGAGCATCTCGGCAAATCGGCGGGTTCGATAAACAATATGTGCAAATTTTGTAGGTGCGGCAACGGCCATAGTGCCTCCAGTCACGGTCTTGATTTACGCCGGTGAGTTTAGTTATCGCAGATTTTCTGATTTGATCCCGATACAGATCTTAATGAACTGCGGACTATCCTCCACGTTTGAGCGCAGGTAAGTCTAAACTAAATATCTCACTGTAACAATAGGAAGAGTCTGAAACTCGCGTCAAGAAATACAAAAACACAACTGCAATTACTCACCGAAAGGTGTAAATTGGTAAGTTCGTGAATGTCCAATGAAACTTACTGATAATAACAAAACCGCGGCACCAGACCTTTCACTTTTCCTTCCCGTTCTCGACGAGGAAGAAAACCTGCGGCCGATGCATGCAAAGATCGCGGCGGCGCTTGATGCGCTTGGGCGCAAGGCCGAGGTGATCTACGTCGACGACGGTTCGACGGATAAGAGTTTGGAGATTTTAAAAGAGATCGCGGCGTCGGACGACCGCGTTCGCGTGATCTCGCTGCGTCGAAATTACGGCCAGACGGCGGCGATGTCCGCCGGCATCGACGCTGCCAAAGGCGACATTCTAATCCCGATGGACGCCGATCTGCAAAACGATCCGGCCGATATTTCACGCCTTCTCGAAAAGCTCGACGAGGGCTACGACGTTGTTTCCGGCTGGCGAAAGAACCGCCAGGACAAGCTCATCTCGCGCAAGATCCCTTCGCAGATCGCCAACCGCATCATCTCGTGGATCGGCGGCGTTCCTCTCCACGATTACGGATGTAGCCTCAAGGCGTATCGGCGCGACGTGATCCAGGATGTAAAGCTCTACGGCGAGATGCACCGCTTCATTCCGATCTACGCAAGCTGGGCCGGAGCACGCGTCGCCGAGATCGTGGTCGATCACCATGCCCGGACGGGTGGCAAATCGAAATACGGCATTTCGCGCACCATTAAGGTCGTATTTGACCTGATGACGATCAAATTCATGGCGTCGTACGGCACAAAGCCGATCTACGTTTTCGGCACATTCGGCATGTTCGCCTTTTTCGCGTCTGTATTCGCGGGGCTCTATGCGATATTTATGAAGATCGCAAGTCGTGTCGGCTTGCCGCAGTTTCACGCCGATTTTGTCGAAACGCCTCTGCCGGTTTTATCGATCGTTATGTTCGCGATCTCAATACAGTTTTTCCTGATGGGATTACTCGCGGAGTTGCTGGTTCGCACCTATCACGAGTCGCAAAACAAGGCGATCTATGCGGTGCGGGAAAAGGTTGGGTTTTAGTAGGCTTTTATGGATATCGAAGATCCGCTGGCAGGAATATGGAACGATATGCCAACCACCGACAACGGTGAGGAGAATCTCCTTTGGTTTCGTCGCCTGACACCAGTCCAGCAGGTGATATATTCGAGTCACTATCTTGCTGCGGAAGTTTATAATGGCGGATTTCATCAGTATTTCCACAACAATACTGGCCTAAACGCGCCTGAAGCGGTTGAAAGTTTTCGTGAGCTTGGACTCAACGATGTAGCAGACCTCGTTAAGGAAGCCATGCTCGTATTTGGGCCTGAATTTCCTCGTGATAGAGAACTACGACAAGCTTTTCTCGACGCGATTCCTGGGGATGAACCCGCGGAATGGAATCCGTTCTTCCTGATCGACGAGAAGTTCTACGACATAATTAAGATTCCCGGAGCTCCACCGCTTCACGACGAGGACCGACTAAGTGTTGCATTAAAGAATTTCGTTATAGAGGTTGCAAGTTAACAGATGTGCGGAATCGCTGGTTGGATAAACCTCAAACAATCTGACTCAAAAGATCACACCGAGGCTTTGCTGCACTCGATGTGCGAGACGATCGTTCATCGCGGGCCGGACTCCGAGGGATTGTGGCTCGACGACACCGTTGCGTTGGGAATGCGGCGGCTGTCGATCATCGATCTTCACACTGGCGACCAGCCGGTTTATAGCGAAGACAAATCGGTCATCGCCATGATCAACGGCGAACTGTATAACTTTCGCGAGGTTCGTGAGCGGCTGGAGAAGGACGGACACAATTTTCGCACAAAGACCGATGTCGAGATCGTGCCGCATCTTTATCAGATCTACGGCGACGATTTTGTCGACCACATCAACGGCATGTTCGCGATCTCGCTGTGGGACGCGAAGCGGAAAAAACTGATTCTCGCCCGCGACCGCTTTGGCGAAAAGCCGCTCTATTACGGAGTCTTTGATGGCAAGCTGATCTACGCGTCCGAGCCGAAAGCCCTGCTCGCCCATCCGTCCGTCACGGCGGAATTAAACCTCGACGCACTGCGGCAATATCTGTCGTTCGACTACGTTCCGGCGCCGCACTCGATCTACAAAGGCATTTACAAACTTCCCGCCGCTCACATGCTCACGGTCGAAAACGGTGAAGTGAAAACGCGGCGTTATTGGAACACGACCTGGTCAAAACAAGCCGGCTCCCCTCCTTACGAAGGATGGGTGGACGCCGCTTTGGGCGGACGGGGTGGTTCTCTTTCCACAACGGCAATTGAACTAAAAGAACTACTGTCCGACGCCGTTCGAATGCGGCTGGTCGCGGACGTTCCGCTAGGCATCTTGCTTTCGGGCGGTATCGACTCATCGACGGTGGCGGCGTTTGCCGTCCGGCACGCGACCGAGCGAGTCAAGACGTTCTCGATCGGGTTCGAAGAAGATTCGTTCGACGAATCGAAATTCGCCCGGATGGTGGCGAAACACCTCAACACCGAGCATTACGAAGAAAAACTCAGCGTGAC
>JAYVOS010000108.1:0-8417 GCA_043757775.1 Chloracidobacterium sp.
TGCGGCGTCATGTAAAACATCAGGCCGCTGGCGGCGTAGCTGACGAGGCCAAAGACCGTCAGCTCGGCACCGCGTTCGATGGTGGACATCCGGCCGCGAATGTAGTCGGGCAGGCTGCGTTGAAACATCGTCTCCTGCACCGCGTATTCGACGCCGACGATCATCCTTGAGAAAAATACGACCACCGAAAACATCCACAGCCGCGGCATATACGCCGCCGCCGCAAACAGCGCTCCGTGCAGGATCAGCGTCCAGCCGATAAAGCCGTGATTGAGGCCTTTGCGGTCGAGAAAGACGGACGTGCGGTGCGCGATCAGCATCCCCGCAGTCAGCCCGAGCCCCGTCGCCGTCCACAACATCGCGACCGCGATATCAGAGTTCCAGCCTTCGGTTGCGGCGTAATGAACACCGCCGAGCCGCTCAAATATTACGTTGATCGCACCGCCGCCCGTCGCCCAGATGACGTTCATTACGAGGATCGTGAGAGCAAAATGGGTGTTCTTAGCGTACTTAAAACCTTCGCGAAGCTCGGTTATGAACGACTCTCGCGGTTGTCTGCCCGACATTCGCTCGCCCGTTTCGTGATCGCGTGTCTCTTCGTCCGGGATGAGCGAGACCGAAAACGCCGATATCAAAAACGACGCCGCGTTTATAAGAAAAGCGATCTTGTAGCCAAACACAGCCGACGCCCAACCCCCCAGAGCCGAGCCGACCGCCATCAGCAGGAACCGCGTCGAAAACAATAGCGCCGTTGCCGCAAGCAAGCCTTCTTTGCCGACCAAATTTGGCGCAGCCGCATTTTTTGCTCCGTCAAAAAAAGCCCCCGCGACGTGCAGCATCACCGTCGCAAGATACGCGATCCATAGATTGCTCGGATCCGACACCAACAAAAACGACAAAGCGACCAATGCCCGCAACAGATCAGTTGCGATCATCACCGTCCTTCGCGAAAATCTGTCAACAAACGTTCCCGCGATCGGCGACATCAATGCAAAAGGCAGCAGCCTCGCCAAAAAAAACAGCCCCGCCGCCGTCGGCGAAGCGTCAGAAACCAGACGCACCAATCCCAAACCGGCAATAAAATTAAACCAATTCCCAAGCTCCGAGATAAATTGTCCGGCAAGCAGATTGCGAAAATTTCGATTCCCGCGTATCAACCGCCCGTAGGTCAGCGACTGCATTTGAATAGCATAAACGCTCGCGAACAATTTGTCAGAACCACCTGCGATTACGCGATGATGTCACGCTCGCACAGGGCCACTTGACAACTTTCATTCCAAAACATTATTCTATAATCCTTATTGAAAACGAATTTCATTTTCACAAAAGATTAGTTTAATAGAACCTGTGTTAGGTCATAAGAAATATGCAGACTAAAGCCGTTTATTTATTTTTATTTATTATGTTGGCCTTATCCGACGCCGCTTTTGGACAGACATTGGATCAGATGGGAACAGTTCGGGGAATCGTCAGGATCGCACCTTCCGGAGTTGCGGCTAGAAATGCCTCCATTACAGTTGTGGAATTAAAGAAAACCGTGGTTACCGCTGAAGACGGAGCTTACGAGATCACAAACCTGCCGGTCGGCAAGTATCAGATCATTGTGCATCTCGATCGTATTTCCGACGTGGTCAAGACGGTCGAGATCACCGTTGGAAATCCTGTAATTATCGACTTCGATCTTAGCCTGGCACCAATAAATGAAAAGGTTACGGTAACGGCAACCGGTTCCGCCGAATCGGTCGAAAACTCATACCAAACAGTTCTATCTGTGAGCGCCCTCGAGATCTCCGAAAAAAATCCGCTTTCGATAGGCGAAGCTCTTAATAATCAGTTGGGTATTGCGAACCGCAGTTTCGGGCCCGGAACAGGGCGTCCGGTGATTCGCGGGTTTGACGGGGATCGAGTCCTCGTTCTGCAGGACGGCCTGCGCGTTGGCGGGATCGCCTCACAATCGGGAGATGAGGTCGAGCCAATTGACGTGCTCGCACTCGACCGGGTCGAGGTCGTCAAAGGTCCGGCAACGCTGCTGTACGGCTCAAACGCCATCGGTGGTGTTGTAAACGGTATTTCAACTAATGACATCTATCAAAACGGCCTTTCGGGGTATTTGTCTGCATTTGGCGGTTCAAATAATTCTCAAGCGGGTGGCAGCGGCGGTTTGAAGTTTGGTTTCAGAAACTTTTTATTCTTCGCCAATGGTGGAGGTCAAAAGGCGGGCGACTATCGCTCGCCGGCCGGAAATGTATTAAATTCATATGCCCGAAACGCGAATGGCAGCGGCGGAGCCGGTTGGTTTCCGCAAAAAGGCTGGCTTGCGTTTACCTACTCGTTTGACCAACGACGGCACGGCATTCCGGCAAAACCGGACGCTATCGATCTCGAATATTTGAAAGAGCGTCGCCACGGATATGAAGTCAAAGGCGGTTTGCGTGGCCTTGCCGGCATCATCGAAAGCGGTGATTTTGCTCTGAGTTACAACGATGACAAAGCTCGCGAATTTGAATTTGAGTCGGACGAAAACCTGACAGAACTCGAGTCTATCGCAACCAATAGAAATTTTAATTACCGCGCCAATCTCAATCATCGCCGCCACGGAAAATTTGCCGGCACGTTTGGGTTTTCAGGTTTTAGACGTGATTACGAAGCAATCGGTTCCGAGGCTCCGGCGCCGAGAACCAAACAAAATTCTTTTGCGGTTTATGGCCTGGAAAGAATAGATCTTGAGCGCGTTGGATTTCAGTTTGGCGGACGAGTCGAGCATAACGGTTACGATCCGGCTGGAAATCTAATGGGCCGAAGCTTTACTGGATTTTCCGGTAGTGCCGGTTTACGAGTGCGGCTTTGGAACGGAGGCTCGTTCGTTGCCAACTACCAACATTCTTTTCGAGCCCCGGCCCTCGAAGAGCTTTATAATAATGGACCGCATCCCGGAATTCAGGTATTTGATATCGGCAACCCGAATTTGAAAGCCGAGCGAGGTGACGGTGTTGATCTATCGATACGCCACAATACCGACCGCCTCCAATTCGAAGGCAGCGTCTATTATTATGATCTGCATAATTATGTGTTTCCCGCTTTTACTGGGCTTATTGACAATGGCTCTCATCTGCCCATCGTAAATTACGCACAGGGCGATAGCCGGTACGCGGGTATGGAGGTTGGCGTTGGGGTCAAATTATCGGGATCATTGCGGTTAAATGTAAAAGCGGATTATGTCCAAGCCGAATTGACCGCAATTAACAAACCGTTGCCGAGGATTCCGCCATTTCGCGGCACCGCTTCGTTGGATTGGAGATATAAGGCGTTGAGCCTGCGGCCGGAGATCATACTTGCCGCCAAGCAGAATAGGTTGTTTGACAATGAAACACCAACGGCCGGGTATGCCGTTGTCAATTTGGTTGGTGCGTATTCATTTATTACGCGACGCACGCTCCATATCTTTTCTGCGACTGGGTTTAACCTAAACAATAAGCTCTACCGCAATCACCTGTCGTTCATTAAAAACATCGCCCCAGAGATCGGCCGTGGAGCACGGTTTAGCTACACGGTACGTTTTTAATATGCATTTATCGGCCCGTGAAATTTGGAGGGCGTTTTTCAAAGAATGCGGCGACGCCTTCTTTGAAATCGTCACCTTTTCCTGATTCGATTTGGCATTCATGTTCGAGCGCGAGTTGCTCGGCGAGCGTATTTGAATGAGTCGCGTTGAGCATCCGCTTGATGCGTCCGATGGCACCGGTCGGCCCGGCGGCGAGCTTGGCGACAAACTGCTTCGCTTCGTCGAGTAATGTTGCAGCAGGCACAGCACGGTTTATCATCCCGATCTCGATTGCCCGCTGTGCAGTGACAGCATCGCCCGTCATAAATAATTCGGAAGCGATCTTTTCTCCGACCGCACGAGGTAAAAAGAATGTCCCGCCGCAATCCGGCGACAGGCCAATACGGACGAACGCCTCACGAAACACTGCGTCGTCACCCGCGATCACAACGTCGCAAGCCAAGGCAAAATTCGTCCCCGCACCAGCACATACGCCATTTACAGCCGCGACAAAAGGTATCGGCGTCTCGCGAATAAGCAAGATCACGTTATGCAATGCCGCAAGTGGATCTTCAAGAAATGCCTCGATCCGGCCTTCTTTTTGCCACATCGACTGCATCTCCCGCAGATCGCCGCCGGAGCAAAACGCACGTCCATTCCCAGTTAAGATCACGGCCCGAGCACCGTCCGCGACAGCTTGCCGGATAGCAGCAGCAAGATCAAGCGTCAATTGCAGCGACAAAGCATTCAGTGCGTCGGGCCGGTTCATCGTCACCGTCGCAACGCCATCTGTTAATTCGTATAAAACGGTCTCAAAGCTCATCTCTTAAACGCTCCATTTCTCCCCCCTACTCCTTTTCTCCCCTTCTTCCTACGCGTGCCGGGCACGCGATTGGCTCGCCTGATGGCAGTCTTTGCATAGCACCGAACGTCCGACCTTAGGCTGAAACGGCACCGTATCATGCCTGCCGCAATTGTCGCAGACGATCTCAAATCTAGCTCCTGCCTGTTCGCGGGTAGCAGCTTTTTTCGAACGGCACTTTGTACAACGCTGCGGCGTCATCATGTTCCGTTGGTAATATTGCTCCTGATCCTTTTCGCTGAAAACAAAGATCTCTTTACACTGCACACACGGAATTTCGACATCTGGCATAGCGGCACCTAACCTCTCTCGATAGACTTAATTGCTGTAAGAAAATCTTAGCATAACACAGCTTAGCGATTTAGTTCGCCGACGTGGTTTTTGACCGTCGCCCCAAGCGTGTCGAGATTGTACCCGCCCTCGAGACACGAGACGATCCGTCCGCTGCACGCATCATCGGCCCACTGCATTACAGAACGCGTCATCGAGACAAAATCCTTATCCTCGAGACGCAGTTGCCCTAACGGATCTGTAAGATGTGCGTCAAACCCTGCTGAAATAAAGATCATATCCGGCTGGAACTTTTTCGAAATATCCTCAAGCGCACCTTCGAACATCCGTTTCTGTTCGGCGGCTTGAGTCTCAGCTTTGACCGGGACATTCATCGTCGAGCCCAGGCCGCGGCCAAATCCAGTCTCTCCGCGGCTGCCCGTTCCGGGATACCAAGGGTATTGATGCATCGAGAAAAAATAGACGCTCGGGTCGTCAAAGAATATCCCTTGCGTGCCGTTGCCGTGATGCACGTCCCAATCCAGTATCGCGACACGCTCGATCTCTTTGTAATTATTCTGAGCATAGCGTGCCGCGACCGCCACGTTATTAAACAGGCAAAAGCCCATCGCATTCTCGCCCGTCGCATGATGTCCCGGCGGACGCACCGCGACAAACGCATTGTCCGCTACGCCCTGCATCACCGCATCGACGCCCGCGATCGCGCCTCCCGCCGCATAGAGAGCCGCGTCAAATGAGTTCATCGAAACGATCGTGTCGGGATCGAGCCGATCCATTCCGTTCGCAAACGCAAACTCTACATGCTTAAAATGAGCCGCCGAATGGGCCGCCTGTATCAATCCTTTCGAAGCCTTTTTCGGCGTGATCTCGTTGAGTCGCTTCCAAAAATGTTCTTCCTCACGCAGAGCATCCATCACCGCCGTATAACGCAGAGGCGTCTCAGGATGTCCCGGCCCAGTGTCATGTTTTTGATAAATTGGATGATGAACTAATGCGGTACTCATACAAAGAACCTTAACGCAAAGTCGCCAAGACGCTAAGGCCGCAAAGGATAATTTTTACATTTTTGCGTCTTTGCCCCTTTGCGTCTTTGCGTTGAAAACTTCTTAAATGAAAGCAGTTTTGTGTAGTAATTCACCCTTAGCAAATCGCTCAATGCTTAAGGAAGACACATCCAGAAAATCAGCCTCGCCATACATTATTATTTCCGCGAGGGCCTTTCCGGTCGCAGGTGAGTGCATCACGCCGTGACCCGAAAATCCGTTGGCAAAATATAATCCCTCGACCTCACAGCCGCCAAGTATAGCGTGATGATCCGGCGAATTTTCATACAGTCCCGCACGGCACTTTTCGCGAACGACGGTCGTCTCCGCCAAAAACGGAGCACGATGACGAGCCTTTTCATAGACCTTTTCGATAAATGCCTCGTCAAATTCCGTCGAAAAACTCGACGGTTCGTCAGGGTCCGGATACGCAAAAAGCACATCGCGGGAATTATCAGCACTGGCATTCTCGACATTAAAATCGCGTGCCGGACGAAAGTGAAAACCATTTGACAGGTCAATGACCATCGGCGTTTCCGGCGGTAAAGGCTCTTTTGTTTTCGCCCAGACTATCTGCCTACGCTGCGGTGAAACAGGCAGATCTATGTCCGCAGTCGCGGCCAGTCCCCTCGCCCACGCACCCGAACACAGAACAACATTGGCACATTCGAGCAGCCCCTCCGAGGTTCTCACTCCGGTAACACCGTTGCTTCCAACCTCGATCGACTGCGCCTGCGAAGTCGTTCTCACACGAGTTCCTCGCATCGCCGCTGCGGTGATAAATCCCTCGAGCATCGCCAGCGGATTGATAAAACCGTCACGACGACCAAAACTGCCACCGACAATGTCGTCGTAATTAAGACCTGGCACGAGCTTTGCGATAGTTTGTGGATCAATAATCTCTACCTCTTTATACCCAAGCTCATGCTGCCGATTGACGCTTCGTTTCAAAAAATCGAGCTGCTGGTCGTTGGTCGCGAGAAACACATATCCCTTTGGATCGTATTCGCAGTCAAAATCCCAATCCCTTATAAAATTTAGCGAATACAGCGACATCTGGATGTTGATGTCCGTCTCAAATTGCGCACGAATGCCGCCTGTAGCTTTGCCCGTCGAGCCTAGCCCAAGCGAACTCTCGCGTTCGAGCATCACCACATCGCGAAGCCCGATCTCCGTCAGGTGATACGCCACGCTCGCTCCGACCACGCCGCCGCCAATGATTACTATTTCCGGCATAAAGACTATATTGACCACGGAGACACAGAGGAAGAAAAGAATTTTAACCGCAGATGTACAGAGATTTGGTCTTGCGGATCTAAAGCAAGAATTTAAGACTCGGTGTCCTCAGTGTCTCTGTGTCGAATTCCTATTTCGCAAAGACTTGCGAGAAATCGTTAAACCCCTTAAATTCCAGAGCATTACCGCTAGGGTCGAGAAAAAACATCGTCGCCTGTTCACCGACCTCGCCCGCAAAGCGTATTTTGGGCTCGATGACAAATTTTACGCCTTTATCTTTGAGGTTTGCGGCAAGCGACAGCCATTTATCCATCGGCAAAATGATGCCGAAATGAGGCACCGGAACATAGTCCGCATCGACGCTGTTCGTTGCTTTGACACCAACCGATTCCGGTGCGAGATGCGTCACGATCTGATGTCCGTAAAGGTTAAAATCGATCCATATATCGGAGCTCCGGCCCTCTTCACAGCCGAGTACGCCAGCATAAAATTCACGCGCGGAATCGAGATCGTGCACCGGAAAAGCAAGATGAAATAGATTTTTCATACATTTAGATTATCTACCGTTTCGATATAAAAACTCAATCGAGGCCGCTCCGTCACGCCTGCGAATGCGAAAACGAGACAATAATATCCCGCCCAGGATCGCCGCCAAAATAAACAACTCTACAAGATATCTCGGCTCAGGATTTTCGAGCGTTCCGAAAAATATGATCCGTGGTACGCTTAAAAGTATAGCCATTATCAGCCATAAACGAGTGCGTTTTCTAATCAGAATTATCGCTCCGCCGACGGCGAGCAACGTGTAGATCCAGGTCAATGCTCCGAAAAGCGGCAGCCATAGATTTTGGTAATTTTCGCTGTCGAGATCTTTGACCGGAAATATCTCGCCGCCAAACGGGTAGTATTCCGAATGTGTGTCAAACCACATCGAAACCGCGCGCTTTGCCGGCAGTCCAATGTAATATTTTGCAGGTTCATTTGCGATACGCTGCTCGGCGATCTGCTGAAATCCGGCATCGACCTCCGGCGAGATCTTTAGGTCGAGTTCCCCATCGTCGGGCTGATCTGGCTCGTCCGGCGTATTGTCTTCAGCTGAGTCATTGCCGTCATCTTTGCCGTCCGTTGATGCGTCATCGTCGTCATTTTTAATATTGTCAGCCGCATCTTGCTGCTCGGGATCGGAGTGGTTGTATTGGTCAAGCAAAGCCGCGACCCGTGCCTTTTCGTCGTCACTTGTAAAAGCATACGCAGGCAACTGCTCGATCTTTATCTGCTTTTCCTCAAGGTTCCAAAGCACCGGTCCGATATATCTCGAATCGTCTATCCACGTCCGAACCCATAATAAATATCCACGCGGCACAAACTCGCCCGGCATCTCAGCATGCGCCGGTGCGAGCGGCTGAAACACGGCAAATATCTGCTCGTTTCTGATAGTCCACGG
>JAYVOS010000109.1:0-2292 GCA_043757775.1 Chloracidobacterium sp.
AATTGCCTCAGCTGTCATCGACCGCAAACGCGGCGAAGTTATCGGCGAACGTAGCTTTGGAGCGGGAACCGAGCAGAAACTATTCACGCTTCGCGGCGGCGATGGATTGCTACTCACGGTTGCAAAATGGGCTTCGCCGAACGGCACGCCTTTCCTGGGCGACGACCGTGCGACCACAGGTGTTAAGCCTTCGATCGAGGTCAAGAAAGTTGACGCTCCTGACCCGCTTGAGGTCGATAAGCTTTTAGATCAACCCGACAAAGCCAATCCGAACCCAACACCAACTCCGACGCCAAAATCTGCCGCACCTAAGGTGGTCGAAGACGTTCAGATGAAAAAAGCCCTCGAAGTTTTGGCCGACAAAGCAATGGCTCAAAGTGCAGGGTGATAACCATCTATACAGATAATTAGAAAAACCAGGACAAATATCCCGGTCTTTTTTGTTGTCCGTATCAGACAAGACTGCTAGAATCTCTCTCAATGGCAGATATTGAATACAAGATCCGGCCTCTCGAAGAATCCGATTTGGCAGAGTGGCTACGGCTTCGCTCATTACTCTGGGACCAAACCGACGAAGACGATCACCGCGAGGAAATGGTCGATATCATCGAGCATTCCGATACGCAGTTCGTAGCCGTCGCAGAGCGTGGTGAAGGGAAGCTCATCGCCTTTCTCGAAGCCAGCATCCGCCACTACGCCGAAGATTGCGAGACCGACAATATCGGCTATCTCGAGGGTTGGTATGTTGACGAAGACTATCGCCAATTTGGCATTGGCCGTGCACTAGTTAGCTACGCCGAAGAATGGGCAAAATCTCACGGATGCACCGAAATAGCCTCGGACGCAGAGGTCGGCAACAATGTTAGTCTCGAAGCCCATGCCCGGCTCGGATACACAGAAACCTCGCGTCTAGTGCATCTAAGGAAAGAGTTGAATTAAATGAGATCTGTTGGTTTCAAATCTATTTTGGGCATTACTTTACTCTTGGCGGTCATGCACGTATCTATTCGGACCCAATCGAGCGATCAAAATTTCCCGACGCCAGTCACCGCAAGCGAGATCAGCGGCGTTATCAAGGCAAGGGATATAGGCGATTCAAGGCTGACGACATATTACTATGCGTTTGACGGCAGCCAGGGCGACATCTTTATTAACGTCGTTACGAAGAATCTGTCAGGTGATATCGATGTTTTCATGGTTGACGGTCTTAAGCCTTTAACCAAGATGGTGATCTATGCCGATGCGGGCAACAGTGAGACCGGACGGCTAGTTTATTTAAGAAAATCGGAACGATTGCTCCTACGCATCGAAGGCCGCACTCCCGGTGACGATGCGGCGACCTTTCGTATCAAATTTGCAGGCAGCTTTATCTCTCTCGCCCTGGTCAAAAGCGATAAACCACCGACGCTCGACAAAACCACTTCGGACGGTGAAAACGATGTCAAAGTTAATTCCGTAGGGACAATTATTCCCATCACGCCAAAACCGCAGTATCCTAAAAAGACCACAGAAACAGAAAAGCCAAAAGAGACGATCGCGAAAGTCGAAAAGCCTGAAAAAACTGAAAACAAAAAGCCTGTCATCGTTGTCGAGGGTATGCCCAAGCCAACCGAGATCACAGTCAAAAAGCCTGCGTCCAAACCTCCGGCGAAGCCACAACCGTCAAAGACTGATACGCCGCCGGCAAAGACAGAAGAGCCTCAACCTGATCCTCTTGCGAGTATTCGACTTGTTATAAGATTAAAAGACGGAAAAGTAATCGAGCGCTCGATGAGCGAGGTGCTCAAATTCAGCGTTGATAAGGGCGTGCTCACCGTCATCACAAAAGACGGCGACATCACACGATATTCGATCCTCGCGGTTGCGAAAGTAACTATTGAGTAGTTACGCGTAACTATGCAGTCCTTTCAGCAAATAGCTCACACCGAGATAGGTAAAGATCACCAGCAAAAATCCAACTACTGCAAAATAAGCCGAACTTCGCCCTTTCCAGCCGCGAGCAATGCGCGTGTGGAGAAATGCTGCGTACGTCAGCCACGCGATCAGAGCTCCCGTTTCCTTAGAGTCAAAGCCCCAAGGGCGTCCCCAAGATTCATTCGCCCAGATCGCTCCGGTAATAAGCAGCATTGCGAGGCCCGCAAACGCAAGACAGGCTGTCTTATACATTAAGCTGTCTAGAGATTCCAAACTAGGCAGACGTTCACGCAATTTCTCTGTCTTAAAGCTAAAGAACAAAACAAAGAATGTTGCGACGAGAGCTGTCAGCAATGCGGCTACCTCGACAGGATTTGC
>JAYVOS010000110.1:0-8398 GCA_043757775.1 Chloracidobacterium sp.
AAACATCGGGACTAAAGAGGCCTCAAAAAAAAGGTAGAAAACGAGCAGGTCCAAGGACACAAAAACGCCGATCATTGCCGATTCGAGCAGCAGCAGAAAGACGAAAAAAGCCGTTCGCTTTTTCTCCACCGCGTTCCAGGTCGAGATCACCGCTATCGGCATTATGAACGTCGTCAGAATGACCAGCCAAAAGCTCAGGCCATCGACGCCGACGTGATAATTAGTGCCTATCGTCTTAATCCACGGCACGTTTTTTTCAAAGAAAAAGCCGCTTGCACCCGCCGCCGCCGATTTCGAAAACAGCACCAGCGAGACGAGAAAGTTGAGCACGGTGAAACCGAGCGTGACCCATTTTAACTGATCTTCCTGCTTAGAAAACATCGAATAGCCAAGCGTTAGCACAGCACCCACGACAGGTAGCAGGATCAAAATGGTTATTAGATTTTCGTTTATGAGATCCATTTATCCAACCAGTTTCAAACCGTAATAAATAAAATACCCAAGCACGGCAAGGGCTCCGAGCAAGATGATCGCCGCATACGTGCGGACAAAGCCGACCTGCAGTCCGCGGACGAGATTACCGATTTCCATCACGAAATGCCCGATGCCGTTTACGATACCATCAACAAAGCCGACATCAAATCCTTTCCACAGGCCTTCGCGTGAAAGTCGAGTTATCGGATCGACGATGTAGCCATTGTAAAGCTCGTCGATACGCCATTTTTGTTCGAGTATCTTTGGCAGTTTTCGCAGAGGATTGCTGCCAAATGTTACCCAGCCGATGCCGATGCCAAACAGAGCGAGCAGCACGGACAGGATAGCAAGCGAGCGTTCGGTGGAGATCTCTGCGGGATTATGCTCTACGGCATGTTCCGTAGCTTTTGTCGCCGCCGTTTCCGAATGCTCGGCTACTTTCGTCTCGCCGTGTGTTGCCGGTGCGGCTTCGTGCTCAGCTTTGGTGCCGATCTTTGCGATTACCGGTTCGAGGATATGCTCGAACACATTTACATCGCCTTTGCCAAACAGCGAGCTGACAGCATACGGTATGCCGACGAGGCCTCCAACGGTCGAAAGAATCGCCAGCACGACGAGCGGAACGGTCATTGTCCACGGCGATTCGTGCGGTTTGAAATCATGAGGAACATGATGGTGTTCTTCCTCATCATCATCGTCGTGAGATGCATCAGCGTGGGCATTTTCATCGTGGTGTCCCACTGTCCCAACATTTTTTCCGGCGTCGTGAGCATGGACTTCGTCGCCCTCTATATGTTCGTGAAAACGCTCGGTGCCGAAGAATGTCATCACCATCAGACGTGTCATATAGCACGCGGTTAGCACGGCTGTGAGCAGTCCGACGCCCCAGAGGAAGTATCTTGCGTCGCCCATGCCTTCGGCGGCGAATACGCGGTAGAGGATCTCATCCTTTGAAAAAAAGCCTGCCCAGATCGGGATGCCGCAGATCGCGAGCCAGCCCATCATCATCGTGATGAAGGTGATCGGCATGTATTTTCGCAGGTTGCCCATTTTACGCATGTCCTGCTCATGGTGCATTCCGTGAATGACCGAGCCGGAACCGAGGAAGAGCAGGGCTTTAAAAAATGCGTGCGTCATCACATGAAAGATCGCCGCGATGAACGCTCCGACGCCGCAGGCTAGGAACATATACCCGAGCTGCGAGACGGTCGAATAGGCGAGAACTTTCTTAATGTCGTTTTGTGCAAGGCCGATAGTGGCGGCAAATATGGCGGTGGCACACCCGATGATCGCAACGATGAACATCGCGGTTGGGGCGTTTTGATAAATACCATTACAGCGGACGACCATATAGACACCGGCGGTGACCATCGTCGCCGCGTGGATCAGAGCCGAAACGGGCGTCGGGCCGGCCATCGCGTCGGGCAGCCAGGTGAAAAGCGGTATCTGTGCCGATTTGCCGGTCGCTCCGATAAAGAGCAACAGGGCGGCAGAGGTGATGCCTCCGGCAACCAGAGTGCCCCAGCCAAAGGCTTCGGTAGGCATGGCGGCTATGAGATTTAAGGCACTCGCGACTGGCGTTCCGTCAACGACCTTGTCGTAAAACGAGATCGAACCGGTCAGCGTAAAGACCAAAAACACACCGATCAGCACGCCCCAGTCACCGATTCGGTTCATCACAAATGCTTTCTTAGCTGCCTTACGAGCCTCGTCTTTTTTCAGATAAAAGCCGATCAGTAAATAGGAGCAAAGACCGACGCCTTCCCAACCGACGAACATCAGCAGGAAATTATCCGCCAAAATGAGCGTCAGCATCGAGAACATGAACAGGTTCAGATAGGCAAAAAAGCGGTAAAAGCTCTTATCGCCGTGCATATAGCCGGTCGCAAAGATGTGGATCAGCAACCCGACAAATGTGATAAAACACGCATAAATGCCCGATAAATGGTCCATTCCGAGACCGAAATCCGCACGGAATCCGCCGACCTGTATCCATGTCCACAGATGATCGAGTACCGGTTTCTCGATGAACAAGGCTCCGCCGTCCGCAACAAACGCCACATAAAAGGCGACCGCCGCAGATATTGCAATAGTTGCACACGCGACCACGCCGCTGAACAGTTCGTTCTTGAGCCGTCCGCCGATGAGCCAATTGATCAAGGCTCCCGCGAGCGGGGCAAAAATTATTAGACTTAAAAGGTTGTTCTCAGTCATTCTAAAAACTTAGATCGTTGTCTTCGTCCTCAACCGCAAAATCCTCTTTGACGAGATCGTTCCAAAAATTGAGAGCAAAAACACTTGCTTCTCTTTCTATGAGTAGATGGCTAACCTCGCCATCGACGGCCTTGAGTTCCGGAAATCTAGTCAACAACATCGCGAGGTCACGCCAATCTGTTCCTGCTTTTGGCTTTCCGCGTCGACCCTCATACGAAAACACTTTACTTACTATCAATTCTATCGGCGTTAACACGCGGATCTTTTCAAAATCTTGTGTCGGCGGAAAACTTGTTTCAGCACGAACATCGACCAGATGTCGATTTCCTTCTTTGCGAACCTGATAGATCCTCAAACCTTTGTCACCGATTTCACGAACGCGGACAGCGATGTGAAATCTATCACTGAGATGCTCGCGTAATTCTTCGGCAAATTCCTTTGCACGGGTCGAAAGGATATCGACATCCTGCGTCGCGCGCGGCTCGCTAACGTAAGCATTTACGGCCTGGGCGCCGAACAGAACGGCATCTTCGCGACCCTGCAAAAACTCAAGCACGGCGGCTTGGATCTTTGATAGCGGCAGCGGTTCGTGCATTACAAACTCCTGAAATGTCAGTGCTTCGGCGTTTAGCATCAAGCTTTTCTCTTCGGTCGTTTGACCAACTCACCGCCGCAATTCGGGCAGACGGAATTTATCTCTTTGCTGCAATCACTGCAAAATGTGCATTCGAATGTGCAGATGTATGCTTCGCCTGTCGGCGGAACGGCATCGCCGCATTTTTCGCAAACTTCTCGCATTTCGAGTGCTATAAACTCAACTCAATTTCCCGGTTTCTTCACCGGGACAGTTTCGACCGGCGGAACTGTAAAATCATCTGGAACCTGAATGTTGTTGGCTGCCACCAACTTATCAATCAACGCCTTTTCCTTTGCCGTTTCTACTTGCGTCCGGGCAAAATCTTTTGCCGGCGTCCCGGATCCACCTGGATCTTTGGGATTTTCAACATTAGTTGAGATCAGAATATGCCGGACATCATAGGTGGCCTCACCGGATATTTTCTTTTTACCGAGCTTTCGTTCCAGCTTGATGATGTGATAACCGTAATCAGTTTCGACAAGCTCAGGGGCGATCTGACCGACTGTGAGTGCCAGCGCTACCGTTTCGAACGCAGCCAACATTCTGCCCATCGGAACATCCTTATAGAGCCCCCCCGCAGGAACACCATTCGGACCGATACTACCCGGGTCTTGAGAATACTTATTTGCAAGAAGGGCAAAATTCTCGCCAGCCTTTGCCCTATCCAATATTCCCTGAGCCATCGCTCGTTTTCGAACAGGGTTAATATCGGGATGAGCGGTAAAATACGCCGCAATTTGGGCATCAGTTGCCTTGGTCTGTTCGGCTGAGTTTTCAGAATATAGCTGTGACAGAAACTGTGCCTGCTGGAGCTTGACCTGAAGAGCGACCTTGTCGATAAATTCTTTCGTCAGTGTGCCGCTGGCAAGCTTTAGCTCATATTCTGCTTGGTAAATTCTGGTCCTGGCGAAAACATCGCGGGCTTGCACCTTTTCTTCCGCAGAGATCTCTCGATCTTGCATATCGGGATTACTCGCTTTGAGCAGAGCCATCTTGGCATTTAGAAAGTTATTAAACTCCGCTTCGTGAGTTCTTTGTCCGGCAATTTCTTTGCCTGCCCAATATGCACTGACCGCAGCATCCGTGATGTAGCCAAAGGGCGGCATCGCGGCTTTGGCTTTATTGATCTCTCGATCGTAATTTACCGCGATGATCTCAGCCCTAATACTTTCCAACTCTTGCTTTTTGATCGGATCGGACGCCATTCCGTCCTTTACTGCCTGACTCGCAAATGCGAGAAGCTGCCGAAGATTTACGAGTTGCTGCCTCTTCATTTCCGGATCCTCGGACATTTTTTTCAAAATCGCCGGATTGGTCTTAGCAGTATCGACGAGGAGTAACTCTACTTCTTGGCGGGAGATCGAATTGAACGGCCCGATGGATTGACCTTGCGCTACAACTCCCGCCGCCAACAGACAGCAAAGGCTAAGCAGAATTGAGATCTTATATTTCATATGAGAATCGACAATTAATCCTTTAATTTTTCAAAATACTGGCATCATCAACATCAACCGACTGGCGATTGCGGAAAAACGCAATGATAATGCCGAGCCCGACCGCTGCCTCAGCAGCGGCGACCGACATCACCATAAATACGAATAGCTGTCCGCGGACATCTCCGTAATACCGCGAAAACGCGACGAATGTCAGGTTAACGGCGTTGAGCATAAGCTCGATACACATAAACATGCCCAGGGCGTTGCGTTTGAAAATAACGCCGACGCAGCCGATCGTGAAAAGTATTCCTGATAGTGCCAGATATCCGGCTAAATTCGGTTCCATATTCTTGTGAATCGTAAATCGTGAATCATGAATAGATAACTGAACTAATAGATCTATTTACGATTCCCTATTTTCTATTTACGAGTTTTCCTCATGCACCGCCTCGTGCCTCAATTCTTCTTCGTGTTCGACGACCAGCTCAAGTTGTGGCTGTGCAAGACGCCTCGCCAATATCACCGATCCTATGATCGCCATCATCAGCAAAACCCCGACGATCTCGACCGGCAGTAGATATTGCGTGTACATTGCCTGGCCGATGCTGAGCGTCTTTCCCGCAGTCGTATTTGGATCGACAGCGTGATTCGGAGCTTTTGATACAGCGTAAAAAACGAACAGCGTTTGTGCCAGCAGCACAACGCCGAGACCTCCGCCGAGAGCGTATAAATATGCGAGACGGTTCTGGGGGCGGTCGTCGTCGAGATTCAGTAACATTATGACGAAAACGACCAGCACCATGATCGCTCCGGCGTAGATCAATATCTGTACTGCCGCGATAAACGGTGCCGCAAGCGTCACATAGATGCAGGACAGCGAGATAAATACGCCGACGAGCGAGATCGCACTATAGAGCGGATTACGGTGATAGACCATCGAGATCGCACACGCGATCGCAAATCCGGCAAATAAGAAAAATAAGGCTGTTCCGACCATAAAACCAACTTTCCAAACTCAAGGCAATTTAACAGGATGAACAGGATAGACAAGATAATTGTCTATTTGCTGCGTTACTACATATGATTAACATCCTGTAAATCCTGTAGGAATATCTCGTGAATACTCGACTACCTATTCAAGAAAAACACAACTACGATCGTCAGGATCACATTTGCCAAGGCGACCGGTAATAAAAATTTCCAGCCGAAGTTCATCAGCTGGTCAAAGCGAAATCGCGGCAGCGTTCCGCGGATCCAGATAAACAAAAATAGAAAAGCACAGATCTTGGCGATGAACATTATATGGCTGGCGAGTGCGTACGGGATCGAGCCGACATCGAATATATGGCTCAGGCCCGGCATATACCAACCGCCGAGAAACAGCACTGTACACATTACCGAGACGGTGAACATATTCACATACTCGGCCATAAAAAAGAGTGCAAATTTGAGTGCCGAATACTCGGTGTGAAAACCGGCGACAAGCTCGGTTTCAGCCTCAGGCAGATCGAACGGAACTCGATTTGTTTCAGCAAATGCCGCGATCAGAAACACGATGAAACCGATGAACTGCGGAATGATGAACCAGCGAAACGGCGAATTTATCTGAGCGGTAATGATCCCGTTAAGATCGAGCGTTCCCGCCAGCATCACAACGCCGATGACAGACGCTCCCATTGCGAGTTCATAAGAGATCATCTGTGCCGACGAGCGTAAGCCCCCCATAAGCGAATATTTATTATTTGACGACCAGCCTGCAAGAGCGATGCCGTAAACACCGACCGATGTGATGCCCAATATAAACAGCACACCGACATCGATCTTGGCTATTGTCAGCGGCAGAGCCGTGATACCCGTACCAAGCCCGAAAGGCAGAAAGCTCCAATCAACGGTCGTTATCGACGGGCCAAAAGGATAGACCACCATCGGCATTAATGCACAGGTCAATGCGACCATCGGAGCCAGAAAATAGACGAATTTTGTCGATTTATCCGGCGTCAGGTCTTCCTTAAAGATAAACTTGAGCAGATCAGCGAACGGCTGCAGGATGCCCCAAGGCCCGACGCGGTTCGGCCCAATGCGACCCTGTATCCAGCCCAATACTTTACGTTCCGCCAGCACCGTGTAGGCGACGATCATCAGCACCATCTGAAACGCAATAAGCACGCCGACGGTGATCACGAGAAAAGGAAATGCCGTTTTTAGAACTGATTCCATTATTTCTACAAAAGATTGCTAAACTCGTCGGTCGTTAGGCCCGTCTCTCTTAAGATCGACCTTAATGTGCCCTTTGCGACTGTTTTATGATCTGGAATAACAATCCGTCGAAACGGTGATGTTATCTGTCTCAAAATAATATGACTTCCGCGTTGGCGATCGAATTCATAACCAACTTGGCTCAACGCTCTGACAGTTTCCCGGCCCGAAACCTGTGGAAGCCGACTCAAGACGCGACCTCGACGATCTCTTCATAAATCGACGGCGGAACTGGTTCGTTGTGAGCCTTGAGGCTTTCCATATACAGCAAGATTGCTTCTTTAGCATTGGCAACCGCTTCGAACCGAGTCTCTCCCTGAGTAATACAACCGGGCAGAGATGGAACCTCGGCGACAAAAATTCCGTCTTCATCTTGCTCAATTATAATTCGATACTTCATCGATTAAACCCCTTTTACATTAACTCTATCACCGATGCCAACAGCATCTGCCTTTTGACCATTTTGCGGCAAACCGTCGAGACCAAACTGGACGAGTGGCGACACGAGCAGATTATCCGGTTTCGGGTTTCCGTTTGCGAGAAGATGAAACTGATCGGTCTTGTTCGTCATTGTCGTCAGACGGTGCAGTTTATGGCCGACACGCGGCACTTGCGTTATCTTTTCGTTCGCGGCCATATCTTCGACGACTTTCTTTAGAGCCGAAGTATCAGCAGAGTCGGACTTGATCTCGTATTTTGCCTGAACCGGTTCGGATTCGTCCTTGAGCATCGGATAGCGAAGGCCTTCGTAAGCTGTGACGCTGTCGGCGATGGCTTTGAAAACCATCGAGGCTGAAAAATCGTAGCCAAATTTGGTGCCCATCTCGCGGGCGATCAAGCTCGTTATCATCCAGTCGGGTTTCGATTGATGCACGGGCTCGATGGCTTTGCGGACACGTTGGACGTTGCCGGCGTTATTAGTAAAGGTGCCGTCAACCTCAGCAAAACTCGCCGCCGGGAACACCACATCAGCGTGGTCTGTCGTTTTGGTAAGGAATAATTCCTGGACGACGACGAAATCTTTGCCGGCGAGAATACTTGCGTCCTGTAGGCTGCCGCCGATGAGCAGGGCCTTGGAATTTTTTACAACTTCGTCAACCGTCCTGCGGCCCGGCGTCATGTCGTGAGCACCGACCGAATTGTTGTATCGCGGCAGCGGATGCAGCGTGACACGGCGGTTGTCTGCAACAAAACCTACCGCCGAAGCAGAGATTGCGGCTTGGGCAGCAGATGAAAGCTCGTTGCCAAACATTATAATGACTTCGCCAGTCGTCTCGCGGATGGTTTTGCGTGCGGCGGCGATCTCTTCGGCGTCGATACCGAGCTTTTCGGCGGCCAGCGTGTCACTTCCAGCATCTGCCAAAGCCAATGCAAAAGCATC
>JAYVOS010000111.1:0-2285 GCA_043757775.1 Chloracidobacterium sp.
GGCATATCGTCGCACTTGCCTTCGAGGATCTCTTTGAAACCCTTGATGGTGTCTTCGGTCTTGACGTATTCGCCTTTTAGTCCCGTAAACTGCTCGCCGACGAAAAACGGCTGCGAGAAGAAACGCTGGATCTTACGGGCACGTGCAACGGTCAGTTTGTCGTCCTCGCTCAACTCGTCCAGGCCGAGGATCGCAATGATGTCCTGTAGATCTTTGTAACGCTGGAGGATCTTTTTGACAGATTGCGCCGTGTTGTAATGGTCTTCGCCGACAATGGTCGGGTCGAGAATACGCGAGTTGGACGCGAGCGGATCGACGGCCGGATAAATTCCAAGTTCAACGATCTGTCGCGACAAAGCCGTAACGGCATCGAGATGGGCAAATGTCGTCGCCGGGGCCGGATCGGTATAGTCATCGGCAGGCACGTAAACAGCCTGGATCGACGTGATAGCACCGGTTTTGGTCGAGGTGATGCGTTCCTGCATCTCGCCCATTTCCGAAGCAAGCGTCGGCTGATAACCCACAGCGGAAGGCATACGGCCTAGAAGTGCTGACACCTCAGAACCTGCCTGTGTAAAGCGGAAAATATTATCGACGAAGAAAAGTACGTCGTTTCCTTGGTCGCGGAAATACTCGGCAACGGTAAGCCCCGACAGAGCAACCCGCAGACGTGCTCCCGGAGGCTCGGTCATCTGTCCGTAAACAAGCGAAACCTTAGAATCCTTGATCTGGCTCTTATCGACCAGCGATAGGTCAAACTCGCCAGTCTTTTCCATATTTTCATTAAATTTGTCGCCGTAACGGATAACCTTGGACTCGACCATTTCGCGAAGCAGATCGTTGCCTTCACGAGTGCGTTCGCCGACACCGGCAAACACCGAGAAACCGTCCGAACCGATGGCGACATTGTTGATCAGCTCCATGATGAGAACCGTTTTACCCACACCCGCACCGCCGAATAGGCCGATCTTACCGCCGCGAAGAAACGGCTGGACAAGGTCGATGACCTTAATTCCCGTCTCAAACATCTCGAGCGATGTCGCCTGCTCATCAAACGACGGAGCGTGGCGATGAATAGACGATCTCGTCTCAGAATTGACCGGACCGAGTTCGTCAACCGGATCGCCGATGACGTTCATCACACGTCCCAAGGTCGCATTACCGACGGGAACCATGATCGGGCCGCCGAGGTCAATGACCTTCATTCCGCGGACCATACCGTCGGTCGGCAACATCGATACGGCACGGACGCGGCCTTCGCCTAGGTGCTGCTGCACTTCGCAGACGACATCGACTTTTGTTTCAACGTCAAAGCCTTCGCTCGTGACACGCAGCGCCTGATAAATGGGCGGCAGATAATTATCGACAAATTCTACGTCAACTACGGGACCGATGATCTGAACTACCTTGCCGACCTGTCCGCTTGCTTCATTAGCCATTATTAATAGTTTGCTCCTAAATAGGTAAAATACCGTGATATTTACAAAGGAGTAAGAATATCATAGCGAATGGATTTGGCGCAAAGATGAGGAAAGAAAATCCTCACATTATGTCTCGGATTGTTGGTTGAGATTTCAGTTTGCTGTATAATTTAACCTATCATGAACAGCAAAGTCATAAACATAGACCCCGAAATTCTAGGCGGGACGCCGGTTTTTCGAGGAACCCGGGTTCCAATCGAAAGTCTGTTCGACCATCTTGAAGGAGGCGATTCGATTGATGAGTTTTTGAAAGATTTTCCGACTGTCAAAAAAGAGCAGGCTATCGAGCTTCTTGCGATAGCTGAAGAGGTCTTAACATCAAGTAAATTTGAACTGCTTTATGAAGCTATTGCTTGACGAAAATCTTCCTAAAAAATTAAAACTGGACTTTCGCGAATATGAAATATATACGATTCGTGAAAAAGGTTGGAATGGCAAGAGTAACGGCGAATTATTAAGAGTAATGCTGGAAGAGGGATTTGAAGTACTTTTGACATTCGATAAGAATCTGCAACACCAGCAAAAATTTCGACAAGTATCCCATATGCGTACTTGTTTTGACCGCCAAATCAAACCGTTACATTGATCTTCGCTCGCTCGTTGGCATCGTAAAGGAAAAGCTAAATGATTCAGCAATTGGAGCTACGGTTGTTGGCGAAAAATAAATAATTGAAAAAACTAGAATTACCATCCCAGGGCCTGAACACGCTATTTGGCGTTCAGGATCAAAACATCAAATATCTCGAAACACTGCTCGACGTTAATATCGGTGCACGCGGCAACGAACTCCTCATCGATGGCGAC
>JAYVOS010000112.1:0-2278 GCA_043757775.1 Chloracidobacterium sp.
ACGTAACGGCTGCGTGCCTTAAATTTGCCGTTGAACAAACCGCCGATGACCCAGCCCGAGCTTTTGAACGCCGACATCGCCTTTGCCGCATGTTCCTGCGGGATCAAGCCTCTGGCAATGTCGATGGCAAGCATTTCGTTTAGGATCTTGTTCTGACGCCGCATGATATAAAGTGCAAAGCCGACGAAGATCAAAAAGAACGGAACCTCAAGCACGATATAGCCGACCAGAAAGCCCTCCAATCCGCCTACAACCGCCAGGCCGTTCCAGATCGCATGTAGCGTGACCGCACCGAAATAGCCTACTAACGGCATCAAGAACCGGACGACTTTGTTATGCGATTCGCGGGCGATGCCGCAGCCGATACCCGTCATCGATGTAAATGTGACATGTGCGAAAGGCGACATTATCCCGCGTAGGACAAACAGTATCGCGAGCCCGCCAAATCCTCCGCCGCCGAGGCCTCGGCCGTAATACAACACATTCTCAACCGTTGCAAAACCGAGTGCGATAACTCCGGCAAAGACAATGCCGTCGAGAATATCGTCGAAATATTTGCGAAAGAAAATAAGCAGGATCACAAGACCTAGGCCTTTTGAACCCTCTTCAAAGACCGGTGCGGAGACAACGGCTCCGACGACTTCGCCCGCTGCGGGCGACACGCCTATCGCCACCACCACACTGACCAATGTATTAACAATAAACGACACGACAACCGCTACTAAGGCTCCCCAGGCAAATGCCAAAGCGATAAGCCAGGCGGGCTCAGGATCGTAACGGTCAAACCAGATCAGCGGCAAGATATATACAGCCGCCGGGATAAATGCGACAAACGCCGCGATGATCGCAGGAACGATACCGACGCTCAAAAACATCAGTCCGATGACGATCAATATAAGAAACCCTATGACGAATAGAGTTATGCCGATGCCGACATATTTGCCTGTTTTGCTTGGCTCCTCGACCTTTACGGCAGCCATGCTGCTGAGGCCGAAATTAGAAAGCGACGCTTGTATGCTCACTGGCTCTTGTGCGGCCGCCTGATCGAACCGCTGTATCTCAAGCTCTCGATAGTTTTGCGACGGGACGGTCTGTATATCGATCCGCACAGATGCGGTAACACCATTTGTCCCGAACTGGATCTGGTCGCCCGAATTGAGCTTAACATTGTCGATCTTATGACCATTGACGAGAGTGCCGTTAGTGCTCTGATTATCGCGAATGTAAAACCCGTCAGCCTTTGCCTCAATGAAAGCATGTTGTTTCGAAGCTATACGCTCCGAGAGCGGGTCGAACCGTATGCTGCAGGTCTCGCCGCGCCCTACTGTCAGAAAGCCAGTTTCCAGCTCAAATGTCTGGCCGACAAGCGTGCCACTACTTAATGTTACGAATATTTTCATACTGCAATCATAGAAACAAAAAGCCCAAAGTCAAGTCTTCGTTGACTTTGGGCAATTCAATTTTATTTTTACAGTTATTGAGGCTGTATTGACGACGGCGAAGGCGTGTCTCCGGCCTGTCCAAAAGTTCGAATATAAGAAGTTCCGGTCGAACTATTATATCGCAACCATTGGTTAGTACTTGGACGAAATACCGTGAAATCGGCCTTGCCGTCACCGTCATAATCAGCCGGGATCGGGATGTCTTCGGCGGTTCCCCATTGGAATGTTGTGGATACACCAGTAAGAGGATCGAGAGCATACCAAGTGCCGTTTGACGGGCGGTAAACCGCGTAATCCGTAACGCCATTACCGTCAAAATCCGCCATCACAGGTTTGTCCCCTATCTGGCCAAGCGTGCCGTTAAGTGTAATGGATGAAGAACTTTGCAAAATACTCCATGTACCCGTCGAAGGCCGCCAGATGCCTATATCTATCTTCCCGTCACCATCGTAATCACCACTTACAGGCTTATCGCCAAAGGCTCCAAACGCCCTGATTTTCTGCCCTAGCGTACTCTGCGATATATACCAAGTCGCATTTGACGGCCGCCATACCGCAATGTCGGTCCTACCGTCAGCATCATAATCAGCCGGAACCGGAATGTCTCCGTTCAAACCGAATTGCACCTCAAGCTGATCTTTTCTGCTACGCGGATTGCCCTTGATATACCAGGTGCTATTCGATGGCCTATAAACTGCAATGTCAGTTTTACCATCCCCATTATAGTCGCCCGACACGAGGATATCGTTAGTCTGACCAAAGCGAAGCCTCGTCGGAACGTTATCAGAACTTGTTTCAATTCGCCAGATACCTTGATTTGCCGAAAACACTGAAAG
>JAYVOS010000113.1:0-8336 GCA_043757775.1 Chloracidobacterium sp.
TCTCAAATTTCAGATTTGATATCGCAGATTTGAAAATCCCAGAGCCAAAGCGGAAAATTGCCGTAATGGCGATCAACATCTTACTCAACGGCGAGACTCGCGCAGCTCCATCGGAAATTGACCTCGGTCATTTGCTGGAGCTTTTTTCTTTGCCTAAACAACGCATCGCTATCGAGCTAAACAAAACCGTCATCCGCCGCACCGATTGGCCGCAGACTATCGTCAACGATGGTGACCGGATCGAGGTCGTACATTTCGTCGGTGGCGGGTGAAGAAGACAAGGAGAAGAGGAGTGGTCGAGACAGGGAGCCGAGCCATGATCTTAGTCTGCCCCTTTCTCCTCTTCTCGACTCTATTTGTGGTAAATTTCTTCTTATGTCGGACACTTTTCAACTCGCGGATACAACATTCACCTCACGACTCATTATCGGTACGGGCAAATACCGTTCGTATGACGAGATGAAGGCTGCTCACACTGCGTCCGGGGCAGATATGGTCACGGTTGCAGTCAACCGCGTGCCGCTCGATGGCTCGACCGAATCTTTCCTTGATCATCTCTCGCCTAGCATGAAAATTCTGCCGAATACGGCGGGATGTTATGACGCCAATCACGCGATCCGCACCGCACGGCTGGCACGCGAGGCTCTCGAAACTGATTGGATAAAACTCGAGGTCATCGGCGACCCGGTAACTTTGCTGCCGGACAACGAACAAACGCTCGAAGCCGCAAAAGTACTAGTAAAAGAAGGCTTTATCGTGCTGCCGTATTTTACCGACGACCTGATAATGGCGAAAAAGCTGCTCGCCGCCGGATGCCCGGCTGTGATGCCGCTTGCGGCACCGATCGGGTCAGGAATGGGCGTGCAAAACCCTTCAAACCTGCGGATTATGCGTGAGCAATTGCCCGACGCGACGATCATTGTCGATGCCGGTGTCGGCGTGCCTTCGGATGCCGCCATAGCAATGGAACTCGGAGCAGATGCGATTTTAATGAACACCGCTATTGCCGAGGCAAGCGATTCTGCCCAAATGGCGACCGCGATGAGTCTCGCCGTTCGTGCGGGACGTCTTGCGTATCTCTCAGGCCGTATGTCAAAACGCCTCTATGCGTCGGCATCGAGCCCGATCGAAGGTGCTATTAAATAAGGTATGGTTGCTCAGGTACTTTTTTTTGGCGCCACTGCGGATATTGCGGGCATGCGCAATATGGAAATTGATATCGGCTACGAAACCAGCGCAGCCACTGTTCTAAAAGATATATCGGAACGCTTTCCGACAATGTCGTCGCACAAGCTCAAACTTTCTATCAACCAAGAATACGCAATCGGAGATGAGATTATACACGACGGTGATGAGTTGGCTATTTTCGCTGCTGTTTCCGGAGGCTGATTCAACCAGGATAGACAGGATGGACAAGAAGTTTTATCCTGCTCATCCTTTACATCCTGTTAAGATTTTTCTCGACAAATGGATTTTTTTGAACTCACAACCGACCCCATAGACATCACGAGTGTTGCCCGCCGCATCGTGCCGCAGGAGTGCGGGGCGACTGTGACGCTCGACGGTTACGCACGACGATTTACCAAAGATAAAGCAAGCGGCGACGTTCGAGAGACGGAATATTTAGAATACGAAGCTTACGACGAAATGGCGTTGAAAGAAATGCGTAAGCTTATCGAGGCCGCAAAACAACAATTTGCCATTTCAAACGTCGGTATAGTTCACCGGCTCGGGCGGCTGGAGATCGGCGAGACGAGTGTTGTAATATCGGTCGCGTCACCGCATCGCCGAGCGGCATTCGAGGCATGCGAATGGCTCATCAAGGAGCTTAAACGCACAGTGCCGATCTGGAAAAAAGAAGTTTACGCCGACGGCGAGCACTGGGTCGAGGGCGACTCACACATCTAATCCAATTCCGCTAGCTTTTCGTTGGCCATTGCCACGACCTCGTCAAAGAGATCGTCGAGTTGATTGCTAGCCCCGCGCAATCCGGCAACGACATTGCCCGCCCATTGCACGTATTCTACGCGACGCTGCTTATCCCAGTCTTCGGCCGGGCTGGCAATTACGTCACGGACATTGCTGATCTTATCGGCGAGTTTGATCACTTTTGCACCGTAGGTCAGATGCGGAGCGTGTTCGATCTGTAGCCGTTTACGGTCCTGCTTAGGCAGCGACTTATCGTCTGTCACCTCGAGGACATAGCCTGCTACGATCTCACCGAATTTCTGGCTGATCTCATCGCCGGTCACGCCGCAGTCTTCGACCGTATCATGCAGCAAAGCAGCCGAGAGGATATCCTCGTCGTCGAGCATGCCGACATTCGCGATCATATTTGCGACTTCGATTGGATGGTTGATGTAAGGTTCGCGTCGCGATCCCTTACGAAAATGCCCGGTATGTTTTTCAGCTGCAAAGCGGGCCGCGTGCAGTATTTTGTTTAGGTTATTCACATTTTAGACTGACAGAACTAAACAAAAAGGTCAACGGATAACGTCGATGGTTAATGTCTGCTGGCCCGTGACTATGAAATCGAGGAGCGGCAGTTCCATTTCGCTGACGATCGACTGGACAGCGGGTTTTGAACCTCCAGCGGTGCGGTCGTTGTTGAGCGTCGCGAGGACGGAAGGCGGCAGATTGGGCATCTCGCTTGAGCCGATGATCGCTCCGGTGCTGGTGCGAGAAAGTATTGCATACAGCCGGTCGGGGCGTTTGAGGCGGTTAATAGTTGCGATCAGCTCGGCGGCATTTTTCGGGACGAACTGTGTTATTGCTGAGTTTTGCTGTGCTGCAGCTCCATCCGCGATCATGATCGACATCGCTCCCGGAGCGGCATCTTTCGGGATAATTACCGGAACTTTTTGGACAAAGACATCGCCCGCGTCTGTGCGTGCAAATGTCGTGACCTCGACAGTGTCGCCCGCTCGGGCCTGATTTCTGTCCAGCGAAATACGCTCAAGATTGGCAGTTTTGCTGCCTTCGGTTGAGGTCATATTGAGCATTACGCTTGAGATCTCAAGCCCGGGAAAGTTTGCTCTGAGCAGTGCTGCGATCGGTATAGCCGGAGCCGCTGCCGCAAATGCTGCGGATTGTCCGCCTGCAAAACGTCGATTGATGCGGACAGAATCTTCGCCTTTGATCTTGATCTCGCCGGTTAACTCAATGGTCGATTCACCTAAGGCGCGTTCATGTGCTCCGAGGGCGTTGCCTATGCCCGCGTTGATTATCAGGGCGGTCAGAGTCTCGTCGATGGCGGATTCGAAATTCATCTCTTGCTTTTGCCCGCGGCTCGTCGTCAGGCTAATTTTCACCGGCAGCATTTTCGGGGCAGCTCCCAAACTGCCGAAAATAGCGGTCGCCCTATCCTGCGTCAGTGAGCCGACCATTGCGTCGGGAACGGCGAGTTTGAATGAGTTATTGGCGTTTGGCACGACGATCACGACGTGCGATTCGGACATCGGCAGGCTCGTGGAGCCGAGATTGTAAAACGGATGTCCAAATGCGTAGATCTTGTTGCCGTCACGCAAGGTCACCGTTCCCGATGCGGTGAGATCAATGTCACCGCGTGAGAGAGAAACGGCGATAGAATCACCACCGAGCAGGGTGGTTTCATTATGCGCTTTTATAGGCGAAATCGCAGAACTGCCGCCCGAAGCTGCAACTGGCATGATACCGGCATTCGCAAAGTCTGCAGCGAACATATCTATCGTCTGCTGTGACAATCCGGAGATAGCTATCGGCGTCGCGATGGGCTTAAACGACTGTCCGGCTATTGACATAAGACGCGAATCTGACGAAAAGCCTGACGCGAGCGTATTCTGCGATACGCGATCGTTATTAAGGAGTGGACGCCAGTTATTTGAGATCAATTCCGCGTAGGTAAATGTTCGGGGCGTGCTGTTAACTGCCTGAGCAGACGGGGCAAATGTCGTCGCTGAGATCATCTGCTCGATAGGTGTGATGCCGCAGATAGGCTCTTTTGCAAAAGGAAAGCTGTATGAGATTGCACCGACGAGCTTGCCGTCGATATAGACTGGCGAGCCGGACATGCCGGCGAAAACGAATGTTCGCTCGGCAAGAACACCACTCAGTCGACCGACGATCATATCCTGATGCGGGCCGATCGAGTTTGGTAAAACGCCAAGTATCTCGACGTTAAACTCTTCTGACTTATTGCCGCGAAAGACAGTTTTCGCGACACCGCGCATCCCTTCTTTAAGCTCAGAGAGCGGGAAAAGTTGAGGGGTGACCGGCGGCGTGTACGAGACCTTTGTCTGGCCGAAAACAGCGGTGCAAACTGAGAAAAAAGTGAGAAAAATGGCGAGGGTTTTTGCGTTGAACATCGTTAAAAACTTCTTCCTTATTGACTGCCAATTATGGTAACATTTATATCGTCTATACGAAAGCCTTTTGTTAGAGGCTTTTCCCACATCTTTCGATGCCGTATTCCGGCAATTAATTGCTAACTGTCTACTGTTATGGCTAATTCCACCCGTCTTTTCAAAAGTTTTACCAAGCTGCTGTTGCCTGTGATATTCCTGGTCGTTGGCTCCATTGCCGCCGGAGCTGTCTGGCTCGTTTACACGACTGCACGCCCATTAAATGCACGCTATCTCGTGACACCAGATAAATATGGGCAGCTAAGCTCGCGTGCCGCACAGGTGACCGAAGAGACGTGGACGAACAAAGACGGCAGCACTTCGCGTGGTTGGCTCTTGCGGGGAACAGAAAACGGGCCGGCTGTCGTATTGCTCCACAAGTTCGGTGCGGACCGATCGTATGTTTTGAACCTCGGCGTTAAGCTCAACGAATCGACGAATTTCACTATCTTGATGCCGGATCAGCGTGCGCACGGCGAAAATCCTTCGGTCAAAAACGCATCGTTTGGCGGCTGTGAAGCCGAGGACGCCAATTCGGCTGTAAAATATCTGCGCAGCTTAAAAACACCCACGCAAAATAATCTCGTAAACAAAAATATTGGCATTTACGGCGTCGAGATGGGCTCGATGGTTGCGGTAGCAATTGCGGCAAAAGACGCAAGTATCAAGGCGATCGCCCTCGATTCGGTGCCGCAAGATTCGGACAGCCTGCTCAAAGTGTCGGTCGATAAACGGTTTCCGTTTATGAGTTTTGCGACATCGAAACTTGCCCAATACGGCACACGGCTTTATTTCTTTGACGGCTGCTATCAACGCGAACCAGTCTGCGACACCGCACGTCGTATCTCGGACCGCAACATACTGCTTTTGTCCGGGATCGACGCTCCGGACTTTCAAGACTCTACGGCTAGGATGAGCAAATGCTTTCCGGTCAGCAACAAGATCCAGACCAAATTTGACCTCAGCCCGTCCGGCTTCAGCATCATCAATGCGTCAATGGAGCAGTCAGAGGCTTACGATCAGCGTCTGATCGATTTCTTTAGGGATTCGCTTACGAATTAGGCTTTAACTTTCAAAGAGATAAACTCTGCGATCTTCGCCGGTTCGTCATCGCCGAGGGCCATGCGTTTGGCTCCGATGACAGCTTCCGAGATGTCTTCGCTGCGGGTTTTGTAGCGGTTGTCGCGGAAAACTAGGTCGTCGATCACCCGACGTTCGAGCTTTTCGCGCCCTGTGTCGTCGATCTCATCGGGCGTGTCGAGATAGTCCGCAGGGATAGTATGGTTTTTGATGCGGACGTGCAGAGCGTCGGTCATTGTTTTAACTTCATCGCGTATTTTTTGCATCTCGATCAGCGAATTAGGAAAGCCGAGCTGGCCTCGCAGAGATATTTCAATGATCGGTTGCGGCTTGCCGGGTTCGGCGGAGCGTGCTTCGTTTTTTACTTTTTCAAGCAGGTCGGCGGTTATGTCTTTTGCGTCAGCATAGCCTGTGACGGCAAACGTGATCTGCTGAAACGGCCGGTAGTGATAATCCTCGATGTGCGTCGCTGTGACGGTATTGTTTTCATCGACATCTACGACAAACGCTCCGCGCGTCTCGCGAAATTCGCTGATATTTGTGATCTCGATCGAGCCGGGGTTGAACGCCCAATTGTCGATCTCGTAGTGCTTATGTGTATGGCCGAGCCCTACGTATTCGACCGCAGTTTTGAGCTGGCTGAGTGCGTCGATCGACAGTGCAGGTATTGGATGCATTTGGTGGCCTTCGACGTCGGTGTGGAGCATCAATATATGAAAAGCACCCTCGCGACGGGTTTCTTTTATCGCTTCGGTGAGCATCGGTATTGCCCAATTACCAGACGCTCCGTACCAGTCGGAACCAAATATTCTTGCCCGTCCAATGTCAATATAGCCGCGTTTTTTTGTTGCTTCGTCCCAAGGCTCGTAGCTCATTTTGCCGTCTGTCGATGTAGGCTCAAGCAACTTTACCAGCCCCCAACTAGACAGCGAACGCAGCCAGCTAAATTCCGTGTCGCTATGCTTTTGATCGTGATTACCCTCGATTGTGACGACCGGAATTCCGGCCTCGCGCATCATCGTCAGGCCTTCGACGGCGTAGTTCATCGTCTCGGGCGGAACGACACGTTTGTGAAAGAAATCGCCGCACATTATCACAAAATCAACTTTTTCCTCGATGCCGTAACGCCGCAAAACATCGACCCAAGCGTCAAAAAAATCACGCGGACTTTCGGCAAGCTGGTATCGAGTACAGCCCAGATGCACATCGGCGATATGGAGGAATTTCATAACTTGATTATAAGACATTTCAACGCAAAGACGCAGAGATGCAAAGACGCAAAGGTTAGACATAAAAATAACCCCGTAAAGTAATCCAGGTTTGAAACTTTGCGTCTTTGCTACTTCGCGACTTTGCGTTAAATTAGCTTCTATGAACAAAGTTGTCCTTATCACAGGTGCGTCTAGCGGCATCGGGTTGCACACCGCAAAGTTGTTTCAATCGAAAAACTGGAAAGTCGCCGCCACGATGCGAACCCCGGAGAACGCAACCGATCTGCAAAAGATCGTCGATGTCGAATGTTTTCGGCTCAATGTGACTGATGTCGATTCGATCAAAGAGGCGATCGCTGCTACGATCGAGAAATTTGGACGCATCGACGCTGTGGTCAATAATGCAGGTTTCGCTGTCGTCGGGCCTTTCGAAGCGGCAACTCAGGAGCAGATCGAGCGTCAGATCAACACAAATGTCTATGGTGTGATGAACGTTTGCCGCGAGATATTACCTTATTTTCGAGAACAAAAACGTGGCATCATTGTGAACGTCGCCTCAATGGGCGGGCGCATCACGTTTCCACTTTATAGCATTTATCATGCTTCGAAATGGGCACTCGAAGGCTTTAGCGAAGCCTTGCAGTACGAAGTCAAGGATTTCGGCATCAGGATAAAGATCATTGAGCCGGGGCCGATCAAGACCGATTTTTATGAGCGTTCTATGAGCATTTCGAAAAAAGCGGGCCTTACCGCTTACGACTCATTTGTCGCGAGAGCGATGCCAAATCTGGAAAAAGCCGGGGCGACTGCCCCTGACGGCTCAGTCGTTGCTCAGGTGATTTATGACTCGGTTGCGGAAGATTCGTGGAAAATTCGTTATCCGGTCAACTCGCGTGCGATCCTGCTAGCCAGACGATTATTGCCTGACGCATTGTTTTTGCCTCTCATCCGAAAGGCGGTTTTAAGATAGCTAATTTTGGTAAATAATGTAAGAATCAAATAGATTTTGAATAGCTCCTCGAGTTTGAAGATTTTACCCGACACAAGCGACGCACCTGTATTTGTCGAGCGCTTGGCTTTTTGTGACTATCGATGAAGATCTTGCTTTACTGCCCCGATAATGGGATCACGCGGAATTTTATGCCGCACCTTTGGATGTTTTTGCTCCAGTCGCTGACCCCGCCTGAGCACGAAGTGATCCTGATTGACGGCAATGCAAAAGCTATGACGAGGCCCGAACTCGTCCAGTTTTGCAAGGACAATGAGATCGGTTTAGTCGGTATCGGGGCGATGACGCGAATGGTCGCACGGGCGTATCTCGTTGCAGACAGTTTGCGCGAAGCCGGGTTTAAGGTCGTGATGGGCGGCCCGCACGTTACCGAATGTCCGCTCGAAGCTCTAGGCAAAGACGGTGGCCCGCGACACGCTGACGCCGTAGCCCTTGGCGAAGCCGATGCGACATGGCCGCTGATCGTGGCTGATGCCGCCGCCGGCAGACTGAAAGAGACCTACACACCCGAACTCGACGAAAAAGGCAACGACATCAAACCGGCTCTACAGCCGTATCCACACATTCCCTGGGAATCGCTCGATCTCGACCAATTTTCGCTCGTGCCAAAATTTCTCCAACCGACGATGTCCAAGATGGGCGAAGGCTGGGGCAAAT
>JAYVOS010000114.1:0-8321 GCA_043757775.1 Chloracidobacterium sp.
CAAAAGTCTTGGCCGAATGGTCCAGTCCGCAAGCGTTCTTACATCCAGCGGGTCGGTTTTACCAGATTTGGATTTCACCGAAACGAGCATTATCTCGCCCATGATGGATGAGATAGGGGCCAAGGTCGGAGAAACGCCCTTTGGTAAACTTTCGCCTGCCTGTTGCAGCTTTTCAGTAACGAGTTGTCGATTGCGGTATATATCGGTCCCCCAATCGAATTCCACGTAAATGACCGAAAGCCCGATGCCGCTTTGCGACCGTACACGCGAAACTCCCGGAACGCCATTCATCGCCGTTTCGATCGGAAAAGAGACCAACGTCTCGACCTCTTCGGGGGCGAGGCCGTTAGCCTCGGTCAAAATTGTAATTGTTGGCTTATTGAGGTCGGGAAGAACGTCGATCGGCAAAGTGATAGCCGTATAGGTTCCCCAAACAAGCAACAAGGATGCCATCGCCACGACGATAAGACGATTTTGCAGCGACCATTTGATAACAGCGTTTAGCATGTATTGACCCGGATGATGACGGCTCTAATTCCACAGAGCATCGTACTGGCTCTTAGCTTATTTACTCCATTTCGCTTTCCAGTCGGCCATCATTTTGATTTCGGCCTCCTGTGCTTTGATAATTTGATTTGATAGCGTCTTGATTTCAGGATGTTCGGCCTTAGTTAATGCTTCTTTCCCCATCGTTACGGCTCCTGCGTGATGCGGGGTCATCATCTCGAGAAACATCAAATCAAAGTCCTTGCCGCTCGCCATTTCCATTTTTTTCATGCCGCCATCCATCATCATTTTCATTGAATCCGACATTCCAGGCATTTCCATATTCTTAGAGGCTGGTTTTCCGGCATACCATTTTTCACGCCACTCTTTCATTTGCGCTATCTCTTTTCCCTGATCGGCGATTATTTGGCCGGCAAATTTCTTTAGCTCCGCGTTTTGCGTCATACCGTCGACCATTTTCGCCATGTCGATCGCCGATTGATGATGCTCCGACATCGTGTCGATGAACTGTAGATCATATGGAGCACTCGCCGCATTAGGATCGCTTTTCATTACCGAATCGTTCATCGGCATATTCGAATTCATCTGCATGTTCGAATTCATTGGCATTGAATTCCCGTTCATCGTCATCGAGTTACGATTCATCATGTTTTGATTCATTGATGAATTTGAGTTCACATTTGACGACGACTGACAACCCGCACCCATGACCACGAGCGCGAATGCTGTGACCAGTCCAAAATATACCCTTATCTTCATTGTTCTAACCCTCCATGTAATTTAATGTCTTTACCGAACCAAAACAGTCAATTTCGACGTCCCGAAAATAATAGTGCTTTAGTCGATTTGCCCGATGGCTGGTTTTGGTTGATCCTATGTTCTTAGATTTTCAATTAACCACCACTTTTCCCTTCAACATACCCATCCCGCACGAAAATGCGAGTTCGCCCGTTTCACTTGGCGTAAATTCGACTACAACGATTTCACCGACAGGAAGAGGCTTTCGTATATTGAGCTTCGGAAAAACTACCTCACCGCCGCAATTGTTTGCGTCGAGACGATTAAAGGCGAGTTTTACTGGCTGATCCTTCTTAACATTGAAGGAAGCAGGTTCGTACCCTTTACTTGAAACTTTGATCAGAATTGCATCGGATGGGACCGCCGCATTGTTTGCCGTTTTTGTTTGCGACGCTTCGGGAACGCGCAGCACGAACGGCACCGCAATTACTTTGCCGGCCCGTTGGAATTGTGCCCACAGCTTATACATACCCGCCCGTGGAAATGTGGTGTGTGCCATGATCTCGGGAGAAATGGTTTTAGCACTCCCGCCCTTCATTGATGAATGGTCATCACCCTTAGCATGATCGTCTGGCGTTTTGCCACCCATATTCATAGAGTCCATGGACTCACCCTTTTCCATCGGATGTACATGAAGATAATCCTTGAGATCTTCACTTATAATCACAAAGTGCGCCGTCGCTCCAAGATACTTCTGAAGATCGGTAGCGGGTTTTCCACTTCTCGCATCAAAGGCTTTGAAATTAAGCTCTAACTCCTTGCCAGCCTGGATCTCAACATTCGGAGTCATCACCACACGCAATCCATCGACCGTCTTTTCAAGTTTCGTATCCGCGACGAGTTCTGTTTTGGGGCGTTCGGTGCCGGCAACCCTTACATCTATCTTTTCAACGACCAGCTCCGAATCCTTCGGGGTAATGTCAGCGTATAGTCTGTAGTTTCCGCCGTTCGGAAAAACATGTTCTACCTTGAATGATCCGTCCGGCTGTACTTCTGGATGGATATGATAGAATTCCGCCAGATCGCTGGAGACTATCAGCAAATGCATAAGCTTTTCATGTACGATCTGTAGATCTTTGACGACCGTCCCTTGCTCGTTTTTGACTACCAGCATCAGAGTTGCAGTCGAACCCGCCTGAATGGTTCCCGGCTCGCTTTTGAATTCGACCTTGAAACCTTTCTTTGGATTCTCTATCGTTGGGGAATTGATATTTGACGTAGCATCATTCTTAGCAATACTGCTACACGCCACAATAAATGCGGCCACTGAAACGAGAATGGTTGCTCCAAGCAAAATAATTGTTTTATTCATAGTTTTATATTTGAGCCTTACGTAGCGGGGGCAGCATTTCTAAGTTGATAAATTCCTTCCACGACAATACGTTCGCCTTCTTTCAATCCTGATTTAATCTCAAAAAAATCCGAGCCTTCGGCACCAACGGCAACTGCACGTTTTTCAAATGTCTCTCCGCCCTTGAACACGAAAACAAACGTCTGCCCTTGGTCATTGACGACGGATTGCTTGGCCACCGCCAAGACCTTCCGGTCACCGCTCGTGTCGATAGTAACGTCCACGAACATTCCGTCCTTCAGACGGCCTAGCGGATTCTTCATTTCATAAACAACCGGAACGGTGCGCGTCTGCTCGTTAACTATTTGACCGACAGATAAAAGACGCCCGTCACCCTCTTTGGTCCCAATCGAGTAAACGTCACCCGCGAGGGCTGCGTTTGTAAAACTTGCTCGCGTTGAATCACGCACCGTCTGCAAGTCACGCTCAAAAACCTGGGCCTCGATCAGCACCGTCGAGAGATTTACAATTGAAAGCAATTGCGTCCCGATGTCGACTTGCTGCCCACTTGTTGCTTTGATCTCATTGATGATCCCGGAAGTTGGGGCAGTCAAGGGGAATATCTTCGTTGGTTGATTAACCTGCGGAGACACAAATATTGCCTGGCCCGCTTGAGTTTGTTTTATTTGGTTCTCGATCAGTCCGACCTGCTTGTCGGCCGCAATCACTTCCTGCTCCGCCACATTGACCGCCGTTTGGGCTTCTTCGACCCGCTTTTTAGGCGCGGCCCCGACTTCAACAAGATTTTCCGCCCTGCGCAATTCCCTTTGTGCCTGGGCCAGCAGTGTTCTGGATTGTTGAGCTTTTGATCTTTGTTCGGCCTGCTGGCTCTGAAGCTGCAGGACTGAGTTTCGCAACTCCAGTTTCTTTGATTCAACTTCGCGTTGCTTCGCAGCGACTTCAAGACGTTGGCTTTCGAGCCCGACCTGACCGGAGACGTCCAATACCTGTTCGACATATCCGATCTTTTCGCCGCGTCCAACGGCCGTGCCAAGAGTCAACCCTTCTCTCAGGACAATTCGACCTGCAACCGGAGGTACGACAACCGCATGAGCGTCAGGGCGTGCTCTTACAACACCAGTCGTTTTCAGACCGCTCGTAATACTTCGCGTTACCACGGGTTCGGTCTTAATTCCAAAGAGCAATTGGGATTCCTTTGGGACTGTCAATACAGTGGTAGTGGAAATCGAATTGGTAATAGTTTCGTTGGCTGGAATGGGTGGTATATCAGCAGCTGCCCGTACTTCCCACGGCGGCAAAAGAAATACCAAACCAATCGTACCGATTGCAAAAATAACAACTGCGGCGATCGCGAGCGGGACGGCTTTCTTGTAATCCAGTTTTCCTTCGGCCCGTCGTTTGGTCGTGTAAAAAACAAGTCCTAACGTTCCAAGCGTCAACAACCCCAAAATTAGTAGACCGACAAGAAATGAGGCTCGAATAGACCCGGCTACTACGGAAACAGGAAAGTCAGCCGTGAAATGTCTACTATCGTCTGCCAAAACATCAAAGACGATCTTGTAATCCCCGGCGGAGCCAAAGCTATACGAGGTGTGATAGTTTCCTCCCGCCTCAGTCTCGATCGGTAAGTTAGTAGCTACGACAGTACCATCGGCCTTTGTTATTTTTGCCGCGACACTAGCTTTTTCGAGCGGAACAGGTCCGCCGCCGCCAAAGCCGCCCTCGACTTTTTCGCCGATGCGGACGACGAACTGCTCTGTTTCGCCCCGGCGCGGATCGCCTGGTGATCTCTTCAAGACGAGATTGAAATTACCGCTTTCGTTCTGAATATTCCGCTCTGCGCTCACAGTAGTTATCACCGGTTTAGCACCGGTCGGAGCGGTTGGTTTTGGCTCATCATCTACACCACCGTGTGCGAGCACACCAAAAGGCAAAGCGAATGATGCCATCAGGGCGAAAATCAGCAGTAATCCTGTCCAAACCTTCGTCCTTCTCACTGCCAATCTCGAACTTGTAATTCTTAACATTTGCTTTCCCAACTCCTAATGGGCATGTGCCGCCCCATAAAGGTTTTGCATAGTCAGTGCGTCTATCTGTATTGCGAGGGCAATTGCTTTTGCGGTCGCCTCGTCAACGCCGTTAGCCTTTATGTCTGCACCGATCTTGAACTTGTCGTCATGTCCTTTACCCGCAAATTGAGCTAGGAACGGAGCTGGAACACCTTCGCCGCGAACTTCCTTGATGAACGGCGATCCATTCTTATTCTCATAAACGACCACGAATTCTTTCCCATTTGCCTCGACCAAAGTTGCGGCGCCAATCTGCTTTCGAGTCCCGCCGGCCGTCGAAAAAGCTAAATACGAGTGATGGTCCGTATCCGGAAGTTTTCCGCCTGAATCCTTCTCAATGTCGGCGATTGCATCCTTGGGAATATCCTTATGCTGTTTCGTAAATGTCTGAGCGTCCGGAAAGGCCGCTTTCACAGATGCCGGAGCGTCTTCATCTTTCTTTGGAGCAGCTGCGGTATTCGTTGCGGGGGCGTTGGTGGTATTTGCTTCCGTTTTGGTTTGATTGGCGGGTGCCGTGTTGGTGGCCGTAGAACAGGCCGCCGCCAAACCAATCGTCAGGCTGATGGCTACAAGTGTTAAAAGCGTAAATATTTTCATTTTGTTCTCCTCTTTTTTCGTTTATTTATTGTCTCGTTACGGTTGTTTCGGGGGACTTACTTGCGAAAGAGCAACTTTCCGGATCCCGATTGCCTGAATTGATCTCAACAACTTAGTTCGGTCGATCTGCGTCGGAACGAGTTCTTTGTCAGGCAGTACCGAGGCTCCCGGTGAGAAACCCGACGCTGGAAGCGTTGTCCCGATCGCCGTTTCAAGCTCGGTTAATGCGTTGTAATAGTCGCGGACGATCTGATTGTAATTGGTTATGTTCTCGCTCATGCGCCGCTGTTCATTGACAACCTCGAAAATCGAAAAATCGCCTAAGCCGTATGCAGCCCGGACACTTTGCAGATTTACTTCGCTGCGCGGCAGAATCTGGGTCGAATAAATGACTAAAGCTTCAGCCGCTGCTTTATATTTTCTGTAGGCAACCGCGACATCCCGTTTGATCGTTGATTCCAAAAACTCTCTTGTTCGTGTAGCCTGGTCCTTCGAGCCGCTGGCCGACGCGATGTCACCTTGATTGCGATTAAAGATGGGAATATCAACCGACACGCCGAAGGTTAGTTTGTTGTCCATATTTGGAAAACTCCCTCCGCCGAGCCTCGCAGGAAAATCGATGATGGAGTTACTTCGGGAATATTTGACCGAGCCGGCGATATTCGGAATGGCATTTGCCCTCGCTAACCCGATCCTTGCCGAACCCAGTTCTTCACCAAGCCGAGCTGCCTGTAAATCGGCCCGTGTCCGTAGAGCCGTTGCTGTCATCTCGCTTACGCCAAGGTCGAAACGGGGCGGCCGTTCAGGTTGAGGTGCAAGCCGGAGGCTTTCATTGATGTCTCCCCCGATAAGGGTTCGGATTTGCACAAGAGCTGTCTCTAGATCGCTACGCGTTTGGATGACCTGCACTTTCAGACGGTCGCTTTCGACCCTTACCAGGTTAACGTCAAGCGGAGCGACGTCACCTTCTTTTAGGCGTGCTTCGGTAAGACGAACAAGTTCCTTGTCCGCGGCAATCAATCTTTCCAATACGTCGAGTTGGCGTGCTGCTGCTAGTGCATTGGTATATGCGGTTCTGATTTCGATAACGACGCCCCTTTCAAGCGAGGCGATGTCAGCACGGGTTTGGCTTAATTCGAGTTCGGCTACGGCGACCCGTTTTGATCGCTTTCCACCAAGTTCAAAAGTTTGCGAAACACCTGCGGAAAAATCGCTTTCGGGTTCACCACCCAGAAAGCGAGCACTCCCGTATTCTGTGTTCAGAGTTGGATTTGGTCTAAGGCCTGCTTGGAGCAACCGCCCTTCCGCAACTGCCAGCCGCTGTCGGGCAGCTAGAAGGTCTGCCCGGCGGCTCGTGCCGAGTTCGATCAGACTTTCCACGCTCAAACCGTCAGCCGTGACAAATTCCGTCGAACTAAGTTTTACGGTGGTCTGTGGCGTCTGGACAGCCGCCTGTTGCGAAAAGTCGGTGGCCGTGAACAAAAAAATCACAGCGGCCGCCAATGCCGGAAGAAGACAGGATGAGTGGTCCGGCGAGGAGAAAGTCCCAATATTTAATTTTCTTTTTGCCACGATATTCGGAACGTAATCAATTATGCCGAAACTGTCTCGTTCCGAATGTCACCGCTCCCAGCGAAGCGCCAGACGAAAAACATCAATCCTGCGAATAGAGAAAATACCAGGGAGCCTGTAAGAACAATGAGAATGGTACGAAGCCACGACATTCCCGTTGCCGTTTCTGCAGCCGGATGTTCGACCTTGACACCCGAAAACGTCGCAGTATCCGTTTCACCTGCGTAGGTGATCTTCGCACGCATCGTATAAGACCCTTCCGGCAGGGCGGGAATTTTTAGATTATAGCCCCCCGCAACATCTGTTTTTTCGACAGTTACTTGGGTGAGAACACCGTTGGAATTTTCAATTTCTATTACCGCAGTCGCCTTGTCAGACGGCTCATTGGTCGCGTATTTAGTGAGAAAGAGCTTTGCTAAAGTCGCGGTGTCCGGCTCGAGAAAAGGATGCTTTACCATCACTTCCAATTCACCGATCCGAATCGTACGCGAAATTGTGCCCTTTTCGCTCGGCGCGGTTTTAGGCTGACTATCTCCGTGATCTTCACCGCCATGGGCGAAAATCTGAATATTACCTAAGCAAAACACAAGAAGATTGAGAAGCAGCCATCCGGCCACTGATTTGTTAATTCTTTTATTCATGATTCCGCTACATAAAAAACTGCCTCGTCAACAATCAATCTTGTCGGCGCAACTATATTTAGCATTATTTGATAGCAAGTGACGTGCCAACTTATTGCATGTGTTTGAAAGGTGTATACACCCGCCTAAACACGGTGCATTCTTGTTGGGGCCATAAAACTGGATCGCATAAGTTGTATAGACCAGTGTCTGTTTATAAGCAACTAGCTGTCTGTTTTCAAACAATCATTGGTTTGCCGTTCGCTTGCGGGTCGGTTGGTCCGGATCAGTGGGTCGTGCCGATACACGAGATGTAAAGTATTTGATTTGATTTATCGGATCGCCGGGAAATAACAGCCTACACGCTTCACTAAGATCCAGCCACCGGAACGGGTTCGGCGCTAGGCTCCGTAGTAGAGATTGAATCCATCCACATAGATGTTGATCTTCATAAAACCCGGGTGTAAAAAACGCAGAGGGTGAAACAATTTCTTGCCTCACCCTCGCACCCGCCCGTCGAAACGAACGGGGGAATAAGTGCGGATATTAGGTAACCCTGATAAAGTCGTCAAGATTTTCCCAGGTCATTCAGGCTCCGCCTCGTATGTCCGCGAAAGAATTTTTCGCGAATACTGAACCGATGTTAATCTTGAGCGTTTTGTCTCGGAAATAACGCCGCGATCTGCTCGGGGTCGATTTTGAGATCATTGCGTTTAACTGAGAATTGTTGAACGGTATGCCAGATGGAATTGGAATCTACCGAGAGCAATTGACGGCAGAGCATAAGCGAGTCATTTCTGCCAGTGGCGAATGGTCTCTGCTCTTCGCTCGTTTGCAGCACTCCAT
>JAYVOS010000115.1:0-2269 GCA_043757775.1 Chloracidobacterium sp.
GCTCCATTGCGAGACGAGTTTTACGCGGACGTGCGTATAGAATGTCGTCGGACAGCCTCGAGAGTAGCTCGCGCGACTGCCGGTCGATCAATATAAACCGTCGGTCTAATCCTGAAAGAAGTGCGTCCATAGAAAAAGCGGCCAGTATATACGACCGCTCAATTCTACCATTAGAATATATCCGAACTACTTTTTCCCGTAGCGTCTGTCTTCTTCGTGAATGCCTAGCCCGTAATTACGGCCTTTCCAATTGACTCCCGTGCTGACGCGGCCTTTCACGCCGACCTCAGAGCCTTTCTGCGGCACGTTGCCGTCGGTTACGAGTATCCAGATGGAGCCTGTTCCGTCATCGATCTTATATGCACCCCCGCCGTATCGCGTGCCGGGTATAGAAATGCCGTAGCTGTCTTTCACAACGCCCGCGACTGCGACTTCCTTATCCTGATATTTTCCGGGATTAGCCTCAATGTCGGCAATGCTGACGCGTTTCGGGCATCCGGTCGCAAACAGCCCGAGAGCTGCGATCATAGTAATTAAAATGACGGTCGTTATGGCTTTCATGATTTATTCTCCAGAGATCGTCATAGGGAACCATTATCCCGCAATAAAGATTCAAATACACGCTGAAAGTTTGCCATAAATATATATTTCTGCGATGCTGAATTCGATTTCCAAAAAGCAGCAGCATCAGATGGCGGCAGATCAACCCCTCCAACCGACGACGGCAATCTCGTTTTGTTCGAGTCTCAAAGACGACTCGTGGCTCGGGCTGTCGGGGCCGCACGCTTTCGAGAGCTGGCACTTCGACGCAGTGTCCGACGATGGACGCGAAGCCCTCGTCATCGGCTTTTACGACAACTACGCTCTCTCGCCGCGGTTCTACACGTCAAATGGCGACGTAGCGGCTCGATTTCCCGCCGTATCGCTCGCATATTCAATTGACGGCAAAAGCGTCTTTAACTGCGTCAATGAATTTGCCGGCGGTGAATTTACATCTACGAGCGGTCTGCCCGACTGCACCATCGCATCGTCGTCGTTTCGCGTTGACACGGCCGATTATGGCTCTGGTTTTGTAGTGACGGTAGATATTCGCACACTTCGCGGTCGCCGGATCCGTGCGGAGTTCGAATGGCTGCTGATCGAATCCGACCTAAAACCTAAAACTACGCATTCCGACGCAGTATGGAATGTCGCAGTGCCGCGTGCCGATGTCAGCGGGCGGATCACGCTTGTCGGGCGGCGCGGTAAGCTGCGAAAACGGATACAATTTCGTGGAACCGGCTACCACGATCACATCACGAGCGAAAATGTGCATTACCGCGAATTGAGTTCAAGGATGTGGGGCCGGGCACATTTTGTAGATTCGACGGTCGTTTTCGAACGCCACGGAGGTGTTCAAGACAGTGCTGCTTCCGGCAAATTATTCATTATCCGTGATGGGGAGATCTGCGAACTCGACGTAGCTTGCGATGTCGGTCCGCATCGACGTGACCGTTTCGGTCTTAAGGTTCCGCGTACGATCACTTATGCGTCCGACGAAGTTATCTTACTGATCGAACCCACCAGCACGATCCGCTCAGGCTTTTGCGAGGTCAAAATGCTCGGCGAGGTTACGCTCGAGATCGGCGACATTAAACGCAAAGCCGCCGGGATCATCGAATTCATCAATCCCCGGCGTATGCAAAACAGTCTATTCAGATGGATTTCCGATCTCAGGATCGGACGCAACGGACGCTCGCCGCTGTTTTAGCGAAACTTGACTGCCGTCCCGTAAGCCAGCACCTCGGTCGCTCCTTGCATAAATTCGGTCGCGTCGTATCGCATACCGATTATGCCGTCCGCGCCTATCTCGTGAGCGTGCTGAACCATGCGGTTAAAAGCCTCCATACGAGCCTGTTCGCAAACGTGGGCCCATTCCTCAATGTTGCCGCCGCCCAGCGATTTTAACCCGCCGATAATACTCCGCCCGATGCCCGTAGCACGCACGACGATCCCGCGAACAACGCCGAGATACTCAGCGATCTCCTTACTCTGAATTTCAATACCGGTTGTAACGATCATAATTGCCTCCTGCGGAGTTAAATTACGAATTACCAATTACGAGTTAATAAAGATTCTATTCGTAATTCGTAATTGATCATTCGTAATTGGTGAGTTGGTAGCGCGTAGGGGAGTTGAACCCCTCTTTCCAGGTTGAGAACCTAGCGTCCTAACCGATAGACGAACGCGCCGTGTGTCGGTGAAGCGTAATTATAAAACAACACCGCCG
>JAYVOS010000116.1:0-2264 GCA_043757775.1 Chloracidobacterium sp.
GTTTTGTCCGTCCAGCATTCGAATATGTTCGGGCATTTTGCTTCCTGACAAACTGTGTGCAGATTGAGCCCGTCAATCAGCTCAAGCACGGCGTTTTGATTGCGCGGGTCACCGAGCTTGATCTTTAGCCAATCCGGCTTTTTCAGCCGCTCGCGATTTTTGCGGTTAACAAATTTTTGAATTAAAACTTTCTCGTCGATCATTCTATTTTAACTTACAAACGACTCGTCCAAGTATAGATTCTACCGAAATAGCCTCTAAAGTTCGACAGTCAGAGCTTCATCCATATTGTCACTCGTTAATTTTAGGTTTCCGTCGGCCGAAATTTCACAAACTCTCTTAAATATCTTTACGCTTTGCATAAAGGGATGCGCAATAAACACGATGTCATCGACCTTAAAGGTCACAGGGTAATCGCATAAAACGACATCGCCCATCCTTACCGTTGGCGACATTGAGTTTTCCATAACCTTGAGAGCCCAAAGCCTACGTGGTATTCCGAATGTTCGTAATTTATCCTTCCAATCTGCCTTACGCAATTCGTATTTCATATAAGAAAACGGTGGAAGATAAATTCTCTGCCACCGTCGAAGGAATTTAATTTGAGCCACTAACCGAGCCGCGAATTGACCTTTGCCCAATTGATATTTGAGAAAAATGCCTCGATGTATTTCGGGCGGTCAACCGGAGCGTAATCCTTGATAAATGCGTGTTCCCACACGTCCATGATAAGGATCGGCTTGTATCCGGCGACGTTGCCGGTCTCGTGCAGATTGATCCAGTGGTTTGAGATCGCACCATTCGAAGGGTCTTGGTAGGCTGTAGCCCAACCGACACCGCGCATTTTGCCGGTATTAACGAAATCAGCTTTCCATGTCTCGTAGCTGCCAAAGCTTTCAGCCGCGGCATCCTTAAATGAACCATCAGTCGGGTCGCCGGTGCCGTGTTTTTGCATGTTGTCGAAATAGTATTCGTGCAACACCATACCGTTGTATTCAAAGCCAAATCGGCGTTTCAGTTCGCTAAACGCCGCCGACTGCGTCGGGTCGAGCGTACCGCTGCCGATGAGATCGGCAATGCGTTGGTTGAGGACGTTGGTGTTAGTGACGTAGCCCTCGTAGAGCTTAAAGTGCATCGCAAGCGTCTCATTTGAGATGCCCGTCAGATCGCTCAGATCAAATGTTTTTGCTGTGTAAGTCGTATTCAAACCCATTGTATTTTCTCCTAAAAATTATTCCGATAGCTCAATTATATCAAATATAGCTACTCTATTTAGTCCTCAGGCCGCGTTCCGGCATCTATGCAGTTTACGCTCACCTGATTAATGACCTTGACGTGCAGGTCGTCCGCTAGGCGGATCTGACACGATAGGCGTGTGTGGTCGCTCAAACCCTCTTTTGTCGAAAGAATCGCGGCTTCGTCATCACCGATCGAGCCTGGGTCGCCCGACAAAATCTCGATGCGGCACGTCGTGCAGCGTGCATTACCGCCGCAACGGTGTAGAATGTCAACCCCGTTATCCTCAAGTGCAAGCACGAGTTTTGTCCCCGTCTCTGCATCAAAAACTATCTGTCCCGTTGCCGTTTCGGCAGTTATATGTGGCATTAAATATGTCTCCTGTATCTATTAAGTTTAGATCTTATTTTCAATTGAGCAAGACGGGCGGTCATTTCCCGATCTTAACTTTCTCTTGAGCTTCGTTTATGGCGACAAATATTACCTCGGCCTCGGTAACCTTTACCACGACTCCGGGCGTATCGAAACGCTCGGCTTCGACATCGACGTGTATGGTGATCGACGTGTTGCCGACCTTTTGCGTTTTCGCGTAAAAGCTGACCAGATCGCCGATAAATACCGGTTCGTGAAAGATCACCTCTTTCATCGCGACCGTTACAAAACGGTTGTGTTTTGTGTGCCTCACAGCCTCAACCCCGCCGGCGACGTCGATATAACTTAGTATAACACCGCCAAAAACCGTGCCATGTGCGTTAGTATCACGCGGCATCATCGTCAAGCGTATCGCTGCGTCTCGTGTTGTTTGTTCCATAAAAATTATTTTCAAAGCAAAGTCGCTAAGGCCGCAAAGACGCAAATTATTATATCGATCGCTTATATTGGACAGGTTGCCTTGGTTTCCTTTGCGTCTTGGCATCTTTGCGGCTTTGTGTTAAATATTCCTTTCCGTCCAGTCGCGAATCGCATCCCGCAGTTCATTCAAATGCTCGTCAAAAAAGTGACCGCAGTTTTCGAATACGATCAACTCA
>JAYVOS010000117.1:0-8266 GCA_043757775.1 Chloracidobacterium sp.
GCACAGGCACGCATGAGACGACGCAGCTTTGCGTGACGGCGATCGGTGATAATTATACCGACGGCGAATCGTTTCTTGATGTCGGAACAGGTACGGGAATTTTGGCGATCGCTCTAGCGAAACTTTCGGCAAAGTCAGAAATATTTGCCTGCGACACGGACGTCGATTCGGTCAAGATCGCGAGAGAAAATGCCGTCTCAAATGGCGTCGGCGAGCGGATCGAATTTTCCGACGTCCCGATCTCAGACGCCACGCCGGCCTATGATTTTGTCTGCGCAAATCTGACTATTGACGTGATCGTGCCAATATTGTCATTGCTGGTCGAAAAGACGAAAAATACTTTGTTGCTTTCGGGCATTCTCGCCGAGCAGGAGTCTGAGATCATAGCGGAGCTTTTGAAATTTGAAAATTTGAAATTTGAAATTGCACAGTCCGGCGAGTGGATATCGGTGCTGATAAAAAAGAGTTAGAATGCATAAGCTCGGAGTGCAAGCTTTAACTCGGTTTCTTTGTTGGTGACGGAGCGGGAATTGCCATTGGGATATCGCCATCGTCGGTTATTGTGACGAGCGGTATGCGCGGTTTTGGCTTGGCATGCGGACTCGATGTTTTTAGCACAGGCGGGCTTTTTGGAAAACTCATCATCGTCGGTGAAAGCGAATCTAACCGCTTTAGCATCGTGCCGCCGCGGCCTGCGATCCAGACCTTGTTGCCGCCGCGAAAGACGACGGATTGCATCACTTTGCTTGTGACATTCGGCTGCAAAGCCCAGGTTTTTCCGGCATCCTCGGTGATCAAAACAGCTCCTAATTCGCCAACAGCTATTGCTCCGTTTGGGCCGAAAGCCTGCACTGCAAAAAGGTTAAATTTTGCCGCTGATTCCTGGTCACCCCAAGTTGTGCCGCCGTCGGTCGTTCGCAGAGTGATACCGCCCGAGCCGACCGCAAAGCCATTTTTCTCGTCGTAAAAACTTACTGCATACAAATTTTCTTTGACGTTTGTTTTTACTTTTTCCCAAGTAATTGCACCGTCGCTTGTTCGCAGGATCGTGCCTTTGTCGCCGACTGCAATGCCGTGCTTGTCATCGAAAAATTTGACGTCTTCGAGCCACAGACGCGTGCCTGACTCGCATATTTCCCAATAAGCACCGGCGGAATCAGTGCGGATTATCATCCCGTTAGCACCAACCGCGAATCCTATTTTTGGTGTTACAAAACTCACAGCCGACAGATCTTCGGTAATATTAGAAATGCCTTTACCCCAACTCGCTCCGCCGTTGATCGTCCGCAAAACCGTGCCGCCGTCACCGACGACCCAGCCTCTTTCGCCATCGATAAAAGCGATAGAATTAAGGTTTGCCTGTGTGTCGGAAAACGTCGGCAGCCATTCGCGGCCCGCGTCATTTGTGAGCCAAATACGCCCCTTAGAGCCGACGGCGACGCCGATTTCGTCATTGAGAAATGTCAGGTCATTGACATCTTCGCGGCCGCCTTCGCTCTGCCGCTGCCAGCTAAATCCGCCGTCATCTGTCCGCAAGATCAGACCATTCTCTCCAACTGACCAGCCTGTGAACCTATCTGCATAATAGACGCTGACGAGCTTTGGATTTGTGCGGACGTTAAACGGCAGCCACGTACGGCCGCTGTCGCCGGTCAGCCAGACCATGCCGTTAGAATCGGTCATCGAGCCATTTGCAACGTCGGCGAATGAGATCGAAAGCATATCGGCCCGACTGTAAATATCGACCCTTTCCCAAGTCTGTCCCGCATCCTCACTACGTGTCACGCAGCCGTCAAATCCTGCAGCAATGATCGTCTTCGCTGATAAATAGGCTGAGTCAGAAACGATCACACCTGAACATGGGTCGGATGTTTTCCAGTTGTCGCCGCCGTCAACGGTGGTCAAAACAACGCCGCCTACACCGACCGCGACGGCGTGTGCCTCGTCTAATGCGTCAATGTTTAGCAGTTGCTGGCTTGTTCCGGAGACCTGCGTTTTCCAGGTCAGGCCGTTGTCAGTAGTTTTTAAAATACGACCGTATGTTCCGGTTATCCAACCTGTTTTGAGGCTCTCGCCGGTAAATTTAATGCTGTAAAAATGATCCTTCGCATCAACCGCAACCGGCATCCAGTCCTTGCCGCCATTCACCGTGGTGAGAATTGTGCCGCGTGCACCGACCGCAAAAGCAGTATTTTTGTCGCGGGCAAAAACGGAAGATATCGCGACATCCGTTGGAGAAATCTGCTTTCGCCAGCTAAATCCGCCATCGGTCGATCTGAGTATCGTGCCGTCAGAGCCTACGGCAAAACCATTTTCCTTATCAGGTGCGAAATGTATCGAATAGAGCGGATTGCCCTGCGGCAGAGGATTTTGCCATGTCCAACCGAGCCCACTGCGCTGGGCAAAAGCCGACGAGAGGCAAATAATAATTATCCCCGCAGAGGCGCAGAGGCGCAGAGACAGAAATTTAACAGGATAGACAGGATGAAAAGGATAGCGAGATCCTTTTTCACCGGCCCTACTTCTGATAATCCTTCCTATCCTGTTCATCCTGTTTGAATACCCAATTAGATCTCCTGGACCCCGACACTAGCGACGATCTCATCCATCATTTCGTTATCGACACGTCCGAGTTCGGCGGTTGTCCTGGCAATGCTGTCAACAGCTTCCTGAATGACGTGGCCGTTGTGGCCCTTGACCCATTTCCAGATTATTTGATGCCGTTTTGCGGCTGCATCGAGGCGCTTCCACCAGTCGTGGTTAGTTTTTCGCTTCCAGGTTCCGCCCATTGTCTCGACAACGTAACGCGAATCGGAAAGCAGCATCACCGCACAAGCCTCATTTAAGCTCTCAAGTCCCAACGCCGCCGCTGCGATCTCAGCTTGCTGATTGGTCGCGGAGCCGAGAAATTCCGCGACACCTTTCCAAAGTCCCTTAAACTCAAGCATCGCTGCTGCCGCCGCACGCGGATTTCCGCGTCCGTTCCCGAGACTCGAACCGTCGCACACTATGGTGACCTGTTTCATATTTTAGTTGCCGACCGCGACGACATTATCCACGAAATTGTCGAACGTTTCGTCGTGCGAGATGACGAATAGCTGGTCGAAATGCGTTATGCAGCTGATCTGCATCGCGAGGTTTTCGCGGCGTTCGGCGTCCATGTTGGTCGTCGGCTCGTCGAAAAACGCTATGCGAATATCGGTCAATTGCTTTAACAAAGCCAGCCGCACCGACAATGCCGCCGCCATCTGTTCGCCGCCCGACAGCGAAACGAAAGGCCGTTCAAATCCTTCTTCCTCTAACATTATGGCGTAATCTTCGGCCCATTTCAGCGTGCGTTCGGCGTTTCCGGTGATCTCGCGAAACATCAGATTAGCCTCGAGCGAGACGTGATAAACGTAATTGCGTGCGACGCGCGGAGCCGCCTCTTTCAAAGTGTCGCGGATAAACGCGGTCGCCTCAGCAACGGTTTCGAGGCGTTCTTTTTCCTTAAATTCGGCTGACTGTGATTTTCGTATCTCGGCAAAATGTTTTAGCTCGGTGGCAAGCTGGTCTTCGCGGCGGCGAGCAGCGTCGAATGTCGCACGCATCTCGGCGTGGCGTTTTTCGGATTCGTGCAGCGCCGATCTTTCCGCTAGATGAGCGGCGTTGTTGTAACCGTTGCCAATAATATCCTGATGCTCGTCGAGGCTCTCGACCAAGATTCGGCGGTCGTTTTCGAGGCGTTCCAGATTGCTCTCGATCTCGGTCACGCTAGTCCTTAAGTCCGCTTCTTTTGAAGTTTCACTTTCGAGAACGCGGATCCGCGAGCGCGGATCACCTAGAGCAAGGATCTGTGAGTTCTTTTCGGCAAACTGCTTTTCCAGTTCAGCGAGCCCGGCGATCTGTGATTCGAGTTTCTTTTGCTCTGCGGTGAGCCGAGTGCCCTCTTCTTTTAGTTCGGCTTCGCGTTCACGCAGGTTCTCGATGGCGGCGGCGGCTTTTGACGCTTCGCGGGCGATGAGGAGGCGTGAGGTGACGGCAGTCTGCTCGGTTTCAGCGGCGGTGATCTGCGAGCGGATGTCTGAAAACTGACTAGATATAAACGATTCGAGCGTTTCGCCGGGTTTTAGATTGAGGCATTTTTGCGACAGTATCGGGCAGAGACCGTTTTTTATCTCGCTCTGAAACTTTTGATCGCGTTCGAGACTGGCTTGCAGGCCGGCGAGGCTCTGCATCAGTTCACTGGTGCGAGATTCGAGGCCCGCAAGCTCGGCGGCGATACCTGCTTTTTCCTCGGCTAGCTTTACTTGGTCGGAGTTTGTTTTATACGCCGCACGCAATCGAATGACGCGTTCGTTGAGCCCTTTGATCTGGCTTTCAACTGCACGGGCGACGGCGATCTTTTCGCGAAGCGTTGTCAACTCGACTTCGAGCTTGTCTTGTTCGGCGGCTTTTGGTTTGAGCGTGACGATCTCGCTGTGAGCTTTCGCGACGTTTTCAATGCTCTCGTTGATGCGTTTTTGATCAGCCTTTATTGCGGCGATGGCGTTTTCTATGCGTTCGGCATCGTCTAGTTTTGTGACGACGATGCGGCGGTCTGCGATCGTTTTTTCCAGCATTATGATCTCGTCAGCGAGTTTTTTTGTCTGTTCCTGGTAGCTTTTATGTTCCTGTTCGACGGTTTCGGAGCGTGATAATTCACCCTCCGCACGAGCAATACCCTCACGGATGCCGGCGACCTGCCCCTCGAGATAACGCGAGGTTTCGCGCAGCTTTTCGGCTGCCTGGCGGTATTCTTCGACCTTGAGAAGACGGTCGAATGCTACTTTCCGCTCGGTCGCACCTTCGAGAAAGATTGCCGTGAATGTGCCTTGTGGAACCCCGATGGCTTGTTTGAAAAGCGATTTGAGATCGGTGCCAGGTTCGAGCCCGAGATGCTGCCAGAGGAATCGAAAGACCTCTTCTTTTTTGTCCGCGATGCGTGTTTGCAGACGCGGGTCGGTGACGTGATAGCCCGCACCGGTGTCGCGTGTGACGACGTATTCCCGCTCATCGAGTCCGCTTTCGAATGTTACCTTTACTATGCCTTTTTTCTCACCGCGTTTAACAAATTCTTCTTTTTTGTAGTCGAGCAGATCAAATAGAGTCCACGCGATAGCCTCGATGATCGTGGTCTTTCCTGCACCATTTTCGCCCGTGATAGCGGTCGTGCCTTTGCTAAAATTGTAGGTAGAAGAGGAATGAGATTTGATATTCTCAAGCTCGATCTTTGTGATGTGCATCGCGAATTTAAGTTTAGAATAAATCCCGCTAAAGAAAAATATTTGAACGCGGATTTAGCGGATCGAGCGGATAAAACGGATCTGAGGTAAGTTGTGAACAAATCTATCCGTACAATCCGCCTGATCCGTGTTCAAAAAAGTGTTGATCGCATTAATCTCGATTTTGAAAGATCTTTGATATCGGCGACAATTTGCCTATGAAACTCGAATACGGAGACATCGTTATCGCCGTTATGCATACGCCGAAGGAAAAACTGCTTGGTGTCTTAGAAGAGATCAATTCGGCCGGAATCTCTCTCCGCGCGATCGACCTCAGCTATTTTGACGATTGGTGCCGGTCGATTGCGGCGGATGAGCCGTATTTGCCAATGACGGATTATTTTTTACCGATGTGGCGTGTTGAGCGGATAAGTCGGGACGACAATGGCGGAGAAGTGGCATCGATGGCAGAGCAGTTTGAATTGCGGACGGGCCGGAAACTGGCCCATCAATAGTTATTGTTTTTTGATGGCGATACTTCCGCTGTTAGTCGTGAGTTTGACCGTGGCTCCGCCGTTTCCTATCTTGCCGACCGTTCTTTTTGCGAGCCCTTCCATAATATTCTCAGTCTCGACCTTGAAGGGTAACTCAGGATTGAAAGTCCCAAATCCATACGAAGCTACTACCTGACATGATGACGTCGGAGGGATAAACATTTTTATCGATCCGTTCGAAGTGCTCAGATTATAGGACCCACCGCTCAATATTTCGCCAGTATAGGAAACCGAGCCGGAGATGCTGCCGACATCGACCTGACGATAATCCAGACGCTGGAGCGAAACATTGCCACCGTTAGTTTTTGCCTTAAAGATGTCACCGATCTGACTCGGTCCGGCATCGAAAACGAGAATATTACCGGTCGTCGTTTCGAGGATCATCGAGCCCATCGATTCCTCGACCGTCAAATCACCCTCGTATATTGTGGCCGTAATTCCCTCAGCCACATTACGTAAATTAATGTCGCCGCCGATTATCTTGACGCTGGCTTTTCGAACGGTGTCGATAACCGTTTTGGTTTCCTGTCCGGTGATGTTCAACGTAGCGTTGGCCGGCACATCGATCTCGATCTCGTCGCCCCAGATACATTCGGTCGGAGCAGGATATTTACCCTTAGTTGACGAAAGCCCCATTAGCATTACCCAGACCGGACTGCCGGTTTGCTTGCTTTTTTCGAGTGTCTGAAAGGAAAATTTGGCACCGTCTTTTACAAACACACGGATCTCGCTGCGGTTCCAGCCGTTTATTTTGAGATTGCCCTGCGTGACGCAGAGCTTGAGGTTTACGTTTTTATCGACAGCTATCGACTTTTCGGATGTGTCGTTGCCATGCATTTCGGCCGGAGCATAGGCACTAGTGTAAGGTTTTGGATAAGGGTTCTGCGAATAGACCAGCAAGGGAAATGCCGCAAGCAGAGACACCGCTATCGTCCTAAATAATATGTTTTCAACTAAATTACGCATCTAAATTCGGGTCCGGGACTATCTCAGGCTCGCCATCAACTCCTCTTTTTGTGAAACCGAATTCAAAAGGTCGATCTTGTTCTGATATGACGAATATAGCACCTGTTTGGCCGATTCGTTCTTAGGGTTTTTCTTGACCGCTGTTTTCATTTTGGCGATTGCGTCATTGACAACTGCCATATCACGTTCGTAAGCGATACGCTCGGACGGACGCATCGCAGTTTCCTTTTGCGTATCGACGGTCTTAGAAAGGGTCGAAATGGTCTTAACGTAACTTTCTTCGCCCGGTAGATAGCCGTCAGGCGAGGTCGAAACCGTTGCTTTATAAACCGCAGGTATAGCTACTACGCGGCGATCGTTAGCACGATAAGCTGCTTGATCGTATTTTGCCAGAGCGTCATTTTTAGGATCGACAATAGTATCGCCGGGTGCTGAAACTGGAGGGGTGTTATTCAGCTTAGGCGTCGAAACGGTCGTTGCCGGATCTTTGACACCTGCGACGGTGTTATTTGCAGGCGTGCGGTTCATCCAAACCGCTGCGACAATACCTAAGACTATCAAAACACTCGCCGCGACCGCGATCGAAGGATTTCCCAACGCAACTCTTAAAAATGCCCATGCTTTCTGCATTATCGGCGTGTTATCGCGTTCGACCTCGATGGCGTCGTTTATCTTGTTCCACAGACGCTGCGTCGGGACGAGCGTATTAAATTCGCGTTCGAGAGCGGGGAATACGATGGCAGATTCGTCCTCGGCCTCGGCAAGCATTACGGCACACGCATCGCAGATTGCGATGTGGCCTGAGACACGCGACAGTTCGTCATGCGACAGTTCGCCGTCCAAAAAGGCCTGTATTATGCCTATATCAAAACAATTTGCGTTCATATCGTATCCTTACCGCCACGGCCATAAAACCGTGCAAATTCTGCCCTCGCCCGTGCTACAAATGTGCCGATGCTCGATTCGTTAAGCTCAAGGGAACTCGCGATCTCCTTATACGAGAGGCCCTGCTGTCTCAGTATCAAGCAGCTCCGCAACGGTTCTTTTACCTTGTCGATCGCCAGCGTATCTCATTTACGCTCGAATATTCCTCATAGCCCATTTCGACCGATTGCGTCGCCATTACACCTGAATCTTTGACGTAATTTTCGTCTCTTGTGTTCGCTCTAATCGCACCGCGAACGGTATTTCGTGCAACATTTATCGCGACCCTGATAAGCCACGGTCGGAGCATTTCTTCGTCTGAGATGGAATCGAGATTTTTGTAGAGACGTAAGTAGGTTTCCTGCACGACATCTTCGGCAAGAGCGGCATCCTGCACGACCGAGCGGGCTGCACGAAAGACGGTCCGGTGATGAAGCGTGAACGCATCTTCGAACTCGATCTTACTTGTCGCTGCTGCCGGCGCTGTTTGCTCGGACATTATGTCCACAAATATGTCTGCTCTCTCGTTCATTTTCAGCATTAAAATGCTCTTCTAACGATTAAAACACCGCGAAGTGC
>JAYVOS010000118.1:0-8231 GCA_043757775.1 Chloracidobacterium sp.
GTTGCTAAAGGCGTGGAAACCGATACGACGGTGCTGTTTATCGCTTTCATGATCGCTCAGGCAGTGGCATTCGTGGGGTCACTTGCTTTCGAACGTATTGCCCATTTTACTAGCACCAAGACCGCGATCCTCATTTCGCTGTTAATATGGTCAGGTATTGTGATATACGGCTTCGGATTTTTCCACACCGTCACTGAGGCATATATAATGAGCGGAGCTATCGGTTTTGTTTTAGGCGGTTCTCAGGCTCTGTCGAGATCGCTATTTTCACAAATGATACCTGCCGGTCGCGAAGCCGCATTCTTTGGTATATATGCGATCTCTGAAAGGGGAACGTCTTGGATCGGCCCGATAGTTTTCGGGCTCGTCGCCCAATTGACTAATTCATATCGCCCTGCGATATTGGCTCTAATAGTATTTTTCATAGTCGGCAGTTTGATCCTATTGTTTGTAAACACGACTAAAGCAATTCATGAGGCGGGCAATTCAACGCCCGAAGATCTCGCAATGGCCTGAGCAATTTGTGATTAGAAATATGTTGGATATAATCGAGACTTAGACTTTCAAATCATCAATTCGAGGAAAAACTGAGTGCTACAACAGACAGAGGGAAGAATTGTAACGATCTTCGGCGGTGCTAAATGCACCGAAAACTCGCCCGAGTATATAGCTGCAAGGGAAATGGGCGGTCGGCTCGCTGAGGCAGGATTTACCATCTGCACCGGCGGCTATCTGGGCATTATGGAGGCCGCTTCGCGCGGTGCCCGTGAAAAAGGCGGACGCGTATTCGGGATCGTAATGAACCAGTTCAAGCACGAACCTAACCGTTTTCTGACCGATAAGGTCGCAACCGATCATTTCTACGATCGTCTGCAAAATCTGATCACCCGCTCCGTCGGTTTTGTCGCATTTCGCGGCGGTATGGGAACAGTAACTGAGATATCGCTTGTCTGGAACAAACTCACTACTAAAGTCATTGGCAAACGCCCGCTGGTTTTGGTTGGTGATTGCTGGAAACAGGTCGTTGAATCGTGGAAAGAGCATCTTGTCGTGAGCGATGAAGATCTTAGTTTTCTTGACTTTGCCGACGACGCCGAAAATGCCTCGAATATTATCATCGAAAAATCTAAAGGAGTTGTTTTATGAACTGTCCGAAATGCACGGTGCAACTGATGGATAGTGCGAAATTTTGCGGCTCATGCGGCTTTACGCTCCCGACTGCCACACCACCTCAAAGTCCGCCTCCGGTTTCCGCCCCGCCTACACCTCAAACCACGGCTGGAGGTGCGTTTCATTTTGATGCGGACGGGCGCGGACAGGGACGCGGCTACACTTGGGCGATCGAGCATCAGGGAGCGTTTGCTTTGGCGGTGGTAAATTTACAGGCGGAACAAACCATTTGTGCGGAAGCGGGGGCTATGGTCACAATGTCTGCGAACGTCGAACTATATTCCGAGATGAAAGGCGGCGTTTTCGGCGCCCTAAAACGGGCGGTAGGCGGAGAATCCGCTTTTGTCTCGACATTTACTGCCAAAGGTTCCTCCGGCGAGGTCACATTCGCTCCGGGAGCTCCGGGCGATGTCGCCGGTATCGAGATGCAGAACCAGACATTCATGGTCCAGTCGAGCTCGTATCTCGCGGGAGACACTTCGCTCGTAGTTGATACAAAATTCGGTGGTTCAAAATCATTTTTCGGCGGCGAAGGTCTGTTTCTGCTCCAAATATCAGGAACAGGATTACTGTTGGTATCATCCTTTGGTGCTATTCACCGCAAAACCCTCCGTCCGGGAGAGCAATATGTCGTCGATACAGGCCATCTCGTCGCTTGGGAAGGCCATATGCAATACAACATCCGAAAAGCTGCAAAAGCGGGCTATTTACGTAGTTTCCTAAGCGGCGAAGGAATGGTTGCCGAATTTAGCGGCCCCGGCGAGATATTGATACAGACGCGTAATCTGGCGGCTTTCGCGGGTATGCTTAAACCGTTTTCCCCATCACAAAGCGGTAGCGGCGGCGGTTTTAGCTTTGGAAGTTAAGTGACTGGGCGCGAGCACTAAAAGCGTTTTGGAACATAAAGATTTATCAAATGGTCTGACGACAGACAGAGCGGAGTTACGGATTCCAGCAACGGCGGTCTCTCGCGGTATAGGCATTGGTCACGTAGTCTTTCACAACGGCGATAAAAATTCATCATACAAAACCCATCTTGACTTGTCGCAGATCGACAATGAACTAGAAAGGCTGCGTTTAGCAGTTTCTCGTGCTGTAAAAGATCTGACGGAGCTTACGGCTCACCAACATGTTCAGTCTGCATCCGGTATTTTTGGCGTACATCTCCTGATCCTCGAAAACTCATCATTCGTCGCAGACATCGAGTCAAAAATAAATGATAGTCAGGTGAACGCTGAATGGGCCATTAAGACTATTTCGGAAGACTTAGCTGGCCGACAAAGGTCTGTTTCCAACGGGCACTTGAGTGAAAAACATCTCGATGTTAAGGATGTTGCGGAGCGTTTGATGCTGTGTCTTGGAAATGTTGCGGTATCCGAAAGTAGGGAATCAGGGTCAGTGCTCGTCGTAGGTGAGCTTATGCCTTCGCGGTTGCTTGAACTGGCCAAAAGCGACCCGGTCGCTATTATTTCTGAACATGGCGGCTGGACCTCTCATACATCTATTCTGGCCCGTGAATTGGCGATTCCGCTCGTGACCGGTATTAAAAATATTGAAAAACTGGTTTTTCAGGACGACGAGGCGATCATTGACGGAATAAACGGGCAGATTATTGTTAACCCGACGCTTGAAACCCTTGAGAAATTTTCTATCTTGTCGGGTAAGCAAAATATCTTCTCTACATTCGCTAACGGTTCTAGCAAACATGTCAAAACACTGGATGGTCATGAGATATTGATCCGTGCTAATGCAGACATGCCCTCGGTATATCGCGTTGCCGAACGTGCCGGAGCAAGCGGGATCGGGCTCTATCGCTCGGAGATCATTTTTAATCAATTTCAAAACTTTCCATCCGAAGCCGAGCAGATCACAGCATATCGTGCAATTGCCGATGCGGTTGGTGATGCTGGCGTTCGCATACGGACATTCGATGTCGGTGTCGGTCAATTGGCCGGTGATGCCAGAACGATCGAACCTAATCCGTCATTAGGATTAAAATCGATCAGGTTAAGCCTTACCAGCTCTGACTATTTCCGCACACAAATTAGAGCCATCTTACAGGCATCCCACGAGCGAAAGGTCGATATCGTCCTGCCAATGATCTCAGGCGTAAGCGATATATTGGCATTGCGATCGATTATCGAAGAAGAACGAGACAAACTTACAAATGCTGGAAATTTGGTAGGGAATCCGGCGATCGGGGTTATGATCGAGGTCCCTTCGGCAGTAATGACAGCTAGTGAGATCGCTCGTAATGTTGATTTTATCTGCCTTGGAACCAATGACCTTGTGCAATATATGCTTGCAGTCGATCGAGATAACGAGGCAGTAGCCGATTGGTATCAAACTCTCCACCCCGCAGTGATCCGCGTCATTCGGGATGTAATATCAGCCGGAAAAAAATCTGATATTCCCGTTACAATATGCGGCGAGATCGCCGGTTCAGCATTCTATGTGCCGTTGCTTATCGGCCTTGGGGCTTGTGAGTTGAGCATGAATGTTATTTCAATTCAACAAATACGCCATCTTATTTCCGGTATCACTTCAATAAATACCGAGCAACTTGTTGAGTCTATTGAGCTTTGCGAAACGGCAGAGGAAATAGAATCGATCCTTCGTGACCATTATCAGCAAAACTGGAGCCATTTATTTCCTCAAGGGCTCTTATCTGCAAAATATCCTTAAAATATTTACCAAAAACTAGAATCCACACGGTTTTATCTGTTTATTAAATTGGTAAAAGCTGCGCCAGCCGCAGCCTCAGATCTCCGATTAAGCCGATAAAACCAGCCATGATCTTACATAATAAAACAGTCCTTATGGCCATAGCGGCCGCTTTTACTCTTTCAGCGTGTACGAATATCGCCTTCGGTCAGGCGATAGATCGTAGCAAGAATAACCCATATTCGCCAAGCCCAGCTGCTGGCTCGTTGACAGCAAAATCATCTCAAGTTCAAGGCAAACTATTCGAACCTGTAAATATCTCTGTTGCGAAAGTTAGCCGTGATATGGAGATACGCCCGCCGGCCGCACAAACGGCCTACAAGACTGTAAAAAGCTCACCAGTTAGATCGACAAATCCTATTGAAATATACAAAGTAGGAGTAGGCGATGTGCTTTTCGCAAATTTGAAAAACACAACAAATGCCTCTGGTTATTACACCGTGAGGGCAGACGGCACGATTGATTTTCCATTGGCAGGTGATAATGTCATCGTTACAGGCAAAACTGCCGAAGAGATCCAAGATTTCATTGCAAACGCCATCACACTTTATGCGGACCCGCAGATCGAGGTAAAAGTTCGCGAATTTGGCAGCCACAAGATAAACGTCACCGGAATGGTCGAGCGTTCGGGCGAAAAGAGCATCCAACGTGAAGCAATCCCGCTTTTTGTTATCCGAGCGGACGCTCTGGTAGATTCTAAAGCGACCAAAGCCTTGATAAGGCGGGGTGACCTTGCAAAAGTCGAAACCTACGATCTGCACGACCCAAAAACTGATGACGCCTTGATTTATCCCGGCAATTTGATCGAATTTACGGCCGATGGCATAAGCTCTGTGCTTACAATTACAGGGTTTTATTACATTGCCGGAGAGGTCAATACCACGGGACAAAAAGAATTTATGACCGGAATGACGCTTTCTCAAGCGATACTTGCATCCGGCGGGGCAAAGGGAAATCCCATAAACGCGATGATCCGCCGCAAGCGCGACAATGGAATATTGAACGTCGCAGAACATAATTTGAAATCGATCAAAGACGGCAAGACCGCCGATCCCGTTCTATTGCCAGGCGATATGATCGAGATAGGAAATTAAGGGAGTTGTAACATCTCATTGGAATGTTCAACACTTTTTGTTATACTTTCGATGCCTTGCCAATGAAGCGCGTCGGGTGATCGCTTTTGTTAACGCAAAAGAGGAAAGTCCGAACACCACAGGGCAGCGAGCCGGATAACGTCCGGGCACATTTGAAAGAGTGTGACGACAAGTGCAACAGAGAATATACCAGCCTCGCAAGAGGTAATGGGTGAAACGGTGAGGTAAGAGCTCACCGGCGTCGGTGGTAACACTGGCGGCCAGGTAAACTCCTCGCGGTGCAAGGCCAAATAGGGAAACGTTACTGAACTGCTCGTTCAATGTTGAAGAAATTTAACGGCGTTTCCGGGTAGGCCGCTTGAGCCGGCTGGTAACGGTCGGCCTAGATGAATGATCGCCTCCCGCCTTAGGGCGGAAGACAAGATTCGGCTTATAGACGCGCTTCATTTCGCTTGGTATTAACTTGTGTATAGTAAATCGTAAATAGAATATACCTATTTACCGTTTTCGATTCACGATTTCACTAATTAGGGAGTAAATTTTTATGGCAAACCGCAAAGGTGTATTTATTGGTGCGTATGTTCCTAACGAACTCAAAGAGTCGCTTCGCCGTCGGGCCGCGGCCGAGCATCGCACTCTCTCGCAAGAGATCACACGTATTTTAGTTGAGGCCGTGCACGGAAAAGGCTTGCCCGCAGGCAGCGTTGACCGACGCGGCCAAGCCATAGTTCCTCGGCGCCGTGCGACCGATCCGCCGATTCGCCGCCGTGCCGAAGATCTGCCATATATTACCCCCGACGGGACCAAAAAATAGCATCCCGCTTAATATTTTAATGGCGTTGCTTGATTTAGGTCAGACAACGCTTTTTTATTGACCTGCGAGTTTGTTAACATCAATTGCAATGAATAAAAACAGCGTGCTTTTTATTATTTTAGGTGTTCTCGCCGGATTTATCGCCGGTTTTATTGTCGCGAACAAACTAAACGGCTCTGAGATGGCTGCATTAAAATCGCAAGCAGCTCAACCTAAAGCGGCCAATGCAAATCAGTCGTCTCAATCGCCCGATGATCAGACGCTCAGCAGCGACGAACTGAAAGCAAAAATCGCCGAGGCAGACAAAAACCCGACGAACCTCTCGTATCAAAAAAACCTGGGTATTTCGCTTTATCGTTATGCATCCATGAAGCAAGACGCCGACTTGCTCAACGAAGCGATCCGCATTTTGACCCGTGCAAACTCTATAGATGCCAAGGATTTTGATGTGCTGGTCGCTCTCGGCAATGCACATTTCGATTTCGGTTTTTTCAAGAAAGATCTCGCCAGTTTTGATAAAGCCCGTGATCTTTACGGCAAAGCTCTTGAAGTCAAACCCGGCGATGCTGATGTTCGCACTGATCTCGGCATCTCGTATTTTGTTCAGGAACCACCAGCTTACGACAAAGCCATCGCCGAATTACAGCAAGTATTGGCTGCCAATCCAAAACAAGATCGTGCTATGCAGTTTCTCGTCCAAACGTATGCAAAACAAGGCAAGATACCCGATGCCGAAAAGGCTCTCGCAAAGATAGTCGAGCTTAACTCCTCGAATCCGGCGATCACGGATTTGAGGCTTTTGATCTCAAACGCCAAGAGCGGCGTGAAATAAATGAAAGAAGCGTTTTTTATTCTATTTGTCGTTGCGCTGCTAGCGGCGTTAACTGCCGTGCGCTATCGCAAGCAGATCTCGGGGATGATCGGCCTCGCAAAGGTTTTGAAAGAGGCGAAAGATAACATAGGTCAAAGCAGGTCTCTCCAAGGTGAAAAACAAGCTAGTGTGCAGTTGGTCAACTGTGCAAAATGTGGTGTGTGGGTTCCGCAAAATAAAGCAAGAAAGTCCGTCGATCTATTTTACTGTTCTGCTTGTGCCTAGTTTCTAAACAAACTGAGTCAAATACCAAGCGATCAGTTTGTCGCCAAAAAGCATAGCGATGATCGAACCGATACCCAGAAAGATGCCAAAAGGGATTTGAGATTGCATATCTTTGTCCTTACGGACGATCAGCATAGCCGCACCTGCTATTGCTCCCGTAAAAGCGCCAAGAAATATCGTCAGCAGCGTCAAACGCCAGCCTAGTAACGCCCCAATACCAAAAAGCAGCTTCACATCTCCCAAGCCCATCGCATCTACGCCACGCAGCAGTTTCCATAACGCCCCGACTAGCCAAAGTCCTCCACCGCCGATCAATGCGCCGAACAATGCTCCCGCGAGACTTATCGCCCACAGCGGAAAGCCCGTAAGTGACGAGATAGGGCCATGGTTTATATCAGAAAAATAAGTTACCGGCGTGAAAAATATCGGATAAGTGACGCGGATGAGCAGAGCGATGACGAACATCGGGTAGGTGATGACATTCGGCAAGATCATGTGATCCGCGTCGATAAATACAAGCGAGATCATCGTCGCGGCAAACGCCAGAGCCACCGCTAAATACGGCACAAAACCGATCTGCCAATAGACAACGCCAAATACAACCGCCGTCAGCAATTCGATTGCCGGATAACGCCATGCGATCGGAGCTTTACAGCTCTTGCATTTACCGCCGAGCATCAGCCAGCCGAATATTGGGATGTTGTGGTAAAACTTGATCTTGTTGCCGCAATTAGGACATGCCGAATCCGGCAGCAGCGATCTCTCGTTAGGCACGCGATAGATTACCACGTTCAAAAAGCTGCCGATGCACGCCCCCAGCACGCACACAAAAATATCCCCGACATAACCGGGAAGTGCTGTGACCGCTTCGAATGAAGCTAAGAATATTGTCTGCATGATGTAATAGTTGTTGCGTTAACGAAGAAAGCCGTCGAAACAATGATAAGACGTTCGCGGACAAAAGGGAAGATGGCTGCAACTACGCAGAAAAAAAGCCCCGGGGCAGATGCCCGGGGCAAGTTAGATCTTACTTTGATCCAACTCCTGATTATCTAGGTAGCTCATTTACCCTTCTTTATTCCGCCGTGGCCCGCGCATGCACCCTGTGTCGTCGTAGAATTCGACGTCGTTCCATCGGTACAAATGATCGTTGAGATCGCTCGCTTTACGCCCTTGTGACCAGAACAGGCTCCCGATTTGGTCTTCGAGTCTGAGAATGACCCGTCGTTACATTCAAATGTCGACCCCGCCGGCGGGGCCGAAGCGGTAGTGTTGGCTGGCTTATTGGTTGCCGTATTGGCCGCTGGCTTATTGGCAGTAGTATTGGATGCTG
>JAYVOS010000119.1:0-8206 GCA_043757775.1 Chloracidobacterium sp.
CCGCCGCCCGGGCTATCTCTTTCGTCGTCGTCCCCTTAAAGCCGCGCTGTGAAAACAGGCTGACAGCCGTCTGCAATATCTGTTCTCGACGCTTGTCGCCTGTCATCCGGCCTTGCGTGTCGCATTTGAATATATCTTTTAACAAAAATCGTTCTCCATTAAATAAGTAAGTGCTTACTTACTTCACTTTTCATAAATTTACATTCTGACATTTGGGTTGTCAACCCTAAACTATGGCTGCGGAAAAAACGAATCAAAAATCGAACATTTGGCCGGAGAAATTCGTTACAACTAATCAGCGGGACGTATCATCCGAGCGATGCGGGTATTTTGGCGGATGATTTTAACGCCAAGGCATTTTTATAAATTATTTGGAGGAATATTTGATATGTCGGAATTTGAAGCAGAAGTTAAAAAAGCAGAACGCGAGCTCGAACAGGGCCTCGTACCGGTAACCAATCAGACGGACGAATTTTTGGGAGATATAAAAATGCAGGCAGAAGAATACGGACAGAAAATACAGGACGCAGCCGCGCGTGCTAAAGATTACACAAGCGATAAATTTGCCGCCGCCGGTGACAAATTTAACGAGCTTAAGGACAAAGATCCGCGTGAGCTGGTCGAAGAAGCCAAGGAATTTGCCCGCCAAAAACCCGGCCAAACGATCCTCATCTCCGCCGCCATCGGCTTAGTTTTAGGTCTGATCCTAAAATCCGGCCGCAAATAACGATCTCAAAATACTCCTTAGACAATTGTTCGAAAAGCCGCCCGAAAAAGCGGCTTTTTTCTTCGAACAGGACAAAGAAAGGCTGTCCGGAACCTATGTGATTCCGGACAGCCTTTATTGTTACTAATTAAAACCCTAGCTCTGAGAGTGGATCATGCGTCGGGTTCGGTCGCCGAAGAGGACGTCGATCTTGTGGGGTTCGATAACGGCTGTTACTTCGCCGCGGCCAAAGGTGTCGTGGGTCATCGCTTGGCCCTTGCGGTATTTGCGTGTGCGATCGTAGGGCGAGGCGTTTTTGCCGGTTCCCATATTTACAGAGGTTTTTACGCCGCGTGTAAATGTGCTGACGGTTTCGCAGGCCTCGCAGCTTGCTTTTGTGATCTTGCCCTGTTTTGTGACGGTCTGGACCTTGTGGTTTTGCTCAAGGTCACATGCCGAACACATCATCTCGATCGAATCATCGACCGCGTAAACTTCTGCTTTAACTGCCATAATTTTATTTCGTGGGATCTCGCCCACGATCGAGTTACGCCCTTACTTACGTGCGGGCTTGTGCATTTTCTATCGACGGCGTCCGCCAAACGAACGAAACGTGCGCTTAGCAGGGCCTGAATGTTTTTTAACGATGCTCTCCGGCACGATATGTCCGCCGAAATCCGGCAGGAGAATACGTTCGACCTTTTGGCCCGTCAATTTTTCAATAGCCCGCATCGAGTGCTCTTCGGCGATCGTGAACAGCGTGATCGCAGTCCCTTTGTTACCGGCACGGCCTGTGCGGCCAATGCGATGGACGTAGTCCTCAGGAGCCTCGGGAATATCATAGTTTATCACATGCGAGACCGAATCGATATCGATGCCGCGAGCGGCAACGTCGGTCGCGACCAGCACATTTGTGTGGCCGGATTTGAAGCTGCGAAGCGCCGCCTCACGCTGCGACTGCGAACGATCGCCGTGGATGCGGTTCGATTTGTGCGAACGCTGTTCCAAAACGTGTGCGATACGGTCGGCACCGCGTTTTGTACGGGTGAAAACCAGCACGCGGTCGAAATCTTCTTTGTCGAGCAGGTCGAGCAAGAGCGGCATTTTCGATTGCTGTGCAACCGGATAAGCCGTCTGTTCGATCAGAGCTGCGGTCTGCCCACGTCGGCTGACCGAAACATACTCAGGATCTTTCAGCAGTGTCAGAGCGATGCGTTCGATCTCGTTGGACATAGTCGCTGAGAAGAAAAGTGTCTGACGTTTCGACGGGATCACTTTGACGATGCGTTTGATCGCCGGCATAAAGCCCATGTCGAGCATACGGTCGGCTTCGTCAAGGACGAGCGTGGTCAATTTCGAAAAATCGATCAAGCCCTGTTCCATATAGTCGAGCAAGCGGCCCGGCGTTGCGATCAGGATATTCGGCCGACGACGCAGAGCGTCCATCTGTGCCTTGTATCCGGCTCCGCCGATGATCGACGTGCAGCGGATGTGCTTAGGTGCGAGCTCGCGGCAAGCCGCGTCGGTCTGATTAGCAAGCTCACGCGTCGGCGATAGGATAAGAACCGTGGTTCCTTTTGTCTGATCGACATCGATCTTTTGCAAAATTGGTAAAAGGAATGCGGCGGTTTTGCCGGTTCCGGTTTCGGCGGTCGCGATAATATCGCCGCCCTCTAAAAGGATAGGGATCGCCTGTTTTTGAATAGGTGTAGGCTCAGAAAAACCCAATGACTCGCAGCGGCCCAATAAAAAGGGCTGCAAGCCTAAATCTTTAAAACTCATTAAATGTATTGATCTAAATACTCGGCAAGAAAGGAGTTCACCTATAGGAACAGACTTTCAACTCTGGTCAGGAAACCCGGAATGTATTACAAACCGAGCTCGTGAACTTAATAAACAGTTCGTTGCGAGTTAATAAGAAGTGTCTAACGAAAGGTGTCTTCAGTGAAACGGTAGCAGCAGAAGTCTTGCGTAAGAAGGCCTGAAAAAAATGGCCGCTTCTAACAGTGATTAACGTACCCGCCTCTCGAACTATCCATTCACGCTAGCTCACGATGAGGAGCGTATTTACCGTCGACGAAGAGAAGAGGATTTCTCAAACTATTGAGACTACATTATTTAGCGCTAAGATGCAAGCTATTTATTTCTATGTGTAGTTAGCACATAATATGACCGGTTGTGGCAGCAAGTGAGATGTCTGCTTTAGAGGACGCAGCGAACGGTCATTCAGAACCTGGCAAGGCCGTCTGCCCCAGGAGTTGAGAATACGTTCCATAACTAGGCCAGAGATGGCCAACCTTTTCTAAACCGAAGCTACAAGGGCGAGTTCAACCGCAGATTCACTCGTCTGGCACTCGAACAAAACGAAACGGCCTGCCGCAGAAAGCTCTCCACAAACGCACCACCTCAGACGGCGAAGATATCTAGGAAGAGGACCGCTACGCCCAGTTAATAGATGTCGGATCAAAGCCCCGTTTATCATCGACCGTTTCTCAGGCGGCAAACAGTCGTCGCGTATCAATTACGAATCGATATAATTCAACAAGGCGATTACCGGCTCCATCTTCGCAAAACCCGCCGGTGCAAAAGACCTCAAGAAAGACCTGAAGCTATAACGTCCAAAGAAGCGTTTTGAAAAAATGCGCAGCATTTCGAGAATCGCGCCACTGATTTGGATCGTACCGATTCGCGCTCTCAATAGGTTTTCTTGGTTGTTACCGAGCAGCACTACGAATGAGAACGACATCGCTAGTTTCTACGCCGCGGATAAGGGCAAGCCGGCGTCCGTCAGGAGACCAGTCGAAGGCGAAGATATTCTCTGCCCTAAGACCGGTATACTGCTTGGCCGGGCCACCTGCTATCGGCTGAAGCCAAATATCGGCGATACCATCGATGTTATTTGCAAACGCAAGTGAACGACCATCAGGAGACCATCTCACCGCTCTCTGCGTAACGGTCGGCGGAAAATCGAAACGTTTTATTTGCGATCCGCCGTCAGGTGAAACGATTCCGATGCTCCGGCGTGATCCCTCAATATCGGGATCGAGATAATGATAGGCAATGAGTTTGCCGTCAGGCGAGATGGTCGGTTGCGACGCCCTGGTCGTGGTAAGTTGTGTCGATTGGCCGCCTGAGGCTGGTATTTTCCATAGGACGGATTCGCTCTCGCCCTGCTGATAGACGATCCACCTGTTATCGGGCGTAAATTGTGGGTAGAATTCGCCGCTGCCTGCGGTGAGTTGTTTTAGGTCGGAGCCGTCGATGTCAACGCTCGAGAGGTTGGCGTGACCTGATCGTTCGGATGAGAATACGATCCGGCGACCGTTCGGTGAGACGGTCAGGCCGTGGGTAGCTTGTGAACCGACGGTGATCTGCCGCGGATCAGCGCCATCAGCGTCCATGATCCATATGTCACAACTACTTCCCGCATTTGAGAGATAAACCATGCGGCCGTCAGCAGTCCAGGCAAGATCCTCGAGCGAGCCGATCTCGGAGGAGATCTCTTTCGCATCACTAAAATTCTTGCCCTTGGAAACCCAGAAACTCGACACCACATGGTCCTGTACGGCCGTCATAAGCGAGCCGTCGGCGGAGAGACTGACGTCGTAGTAATCATTTAGGTCATGCGTGATACGTTTCGCCATCCCGCCGGGTGAAGAGATGTGCCAGATCTGTCCAGGGCCGGTCGAGCGCTCGGCGGCCGTGATCAGCAAACCATCCTTCGACCACTGAGGCTGGCCGACTTTTTGCCAACGCGACTCGGTCAGTCTATGCTCGGCACCGCCGGCAACATCAATTCCGGTGATCGTCTCATACTGTCCGAGATCATCCGAGAGCCTGACAGGACAGGCGATCGTCTTTCCGTCGGGCGACCAGGCGGGAGCGTTCCAGGTAATGTTGAAATACTCTGGCTGTCGATGCGACGCGAGAGACCTCCAGTTGGAACCATCGGCGTCGGCGACCATCAGCAGACTCTCTTCTTTATTGTTTCGGATAAACGCCATCGAACTGCCGTCGGGTGAGAAGCTAACCGGTCCGGTGTCGTGCGCAGCCTTCGCGGCTGGCCCGCCCAGAGTGGGGATGCGAAGCAACTCCGTGTCTCCTTTGTCGCGATCAAGCGTCAGCAGAAAAATCGAATTACCATCGCCAGCGAACGTCACCCAGGCAAATTCGCTTGCGGACGGGCCGGCGATACGAATATCGGCGGGCGACGAGACCTGCCGTATCCAAAGGCTGTCGCCCTCACCGTCGTGGGTCACATGGGTTATATAACGTCCGTCGGGCGAGATGGCGGCACGCTTTGTCCGGCCGGACGTTGTCAATCGCTCCACGCTGCTTCCGTCGAATGGCACGGCAGCCGGTTCTTTATCCAACTTGGGCAGATTGGCCGAAGCCCGATATAACCCAAACAGAAGACCACTGATCCCGGCGGCGATACAAAGCACCACAACCGGCAAGAACCAGAACGAGCGGTTTGGCGTAGTTTTGTTTTGTGTGGCCGGGTTATCGCAGCGTTGCCAGTCGACAACGGAATAAATATTTTCGGATCGATCGATCAGGAGCAGCCGGGGCTGTTCCGACGGTTTAAAATGCGGCTGCGAGATTGAAACGTCACCACAGAATCGGTAACCGCGTCGCCGCAGCGTCTCTATAAACGAGTTGCCGTGGACGCTTCTGCCGAGGGCCTTGCGTAGGATGTATAGGTTCTGGGATAGGTTCGATTCCTCGACTGCCGTGTTCGGCCAAAGGGTCTGCATCAACTCGTCTTTGCTTAGGATTTCTCCGTGACCTTTTATTAGTGCGAGAAGCGTCTCAATAACTTTTGGCGTCAGATTTATTTGTTCGTCATTGCGGAAAAGTAGCAGATGATCGGCATCGAGGCGAAAATCTTCAAATTCATATATCTGGCGTCCGCTTACTTCGCGCATTTTGATATTAATTTGAGAAACTTTTGAACTTAAATCTAAAGACATTGCCTCAACCTCTCGCGTAACCTTGTTCCTTAGGCGAACGGATTAGCACGACAGCTGCGGCGGAGATCGTTTAGGCGACGAACAACGTCGAGTATAGCGCGATTTTCATTTTGGTGAAAGTTTTTTGAAGCGGCAATGCCGTTCGCTCGTAGGTGACTGGGAACAGGAGACAGACCAATGAAAAAGATATGGTTGTTAACGGTATTTATTGTTTTATTTAGTATGACGGCTGCGGCTCAGGGCACGGGCTTTAACTTTCAGGGTCGTTTGAACGACGGGACTAGTCCGGCAAATGGACAATATGATCTGCAATTTCAACTGTTTGACGCGATCGCGGGCGGCAATTCGATCAGTCCACTTGTTCCGCGTCCAAACACGGTATTGATAAACGGTGTGTTCAGCACGACTCTCGATTTTGGCTCGACTGCTTTTAATAGTCCTAATAGCGTTTTTATTGAGATCAGCCTAAAACCCGGTGGATCGACGAATGCCTACACGATCCTCGGGCCACGACAGCAACTGACGGTCGTCCCGTTTGCCGTTAGGGCAATGAACTCGACTAATGCTGACAATGCCGTTAATTCGCAAAATGCTGTAAGTGCGCAAAACGCAACTAACGCAGGTTCGGCTCTGATCGCCGCAAGCGCAAACGCGCTAAACGGCATAGGCTCATCTGGTTTTATCCAAAATACGACGGTGACTCAACCTAACTCCAGTTTTAACATTTCCGGAAACGGATTTATCAACGGCAAACTTAGCCTTGTAGGGGATACAGTTCAAAATCGCGATAGGGGCGGCTTTGTGAAGGCGATGGTTTACGTAGATCTGCCCGACGGTGTAACTCCAAGGATCGCGCGTTGTTTTAACGGAGTGACCGGTTTCTCGACGGGAACTTGCGGTTTTACGGTTCAGTCTACCTTTTACGGAAAGTACATCATTGACTTCGGTTTTCCCGTGAATGACCGCTTTTATTCGGTTACGGCCCAACAGTTTGCCAACATAACCACCGGATCCAATATCACTACCGGCTTTTTCTTTCCGGGCAATCCAAACCAATTAGGCGTCAAAACTAACGCAGCCGACGTGACCTTTCCAGACTCGCACAAAGACAGCCAATTTATGCTCATTATTTATTGATGCGGCAAACGAATGGAAACCGGAGACGGAAAATGAAAACACAAAAAACTAAATTTACGGCGTTTATATGGTCACTGATCTTCGTGGCGGCTTTGTTTGTCGGGTTTTGGCCAAGCCTCACGTCGGCGCAGGGCACGGGGTTTCATTTTCAGGGTCGCTTGAACGACGGGACTAATCCTGCAAACGGCCACTACGACCTCCAGTTTCAGCTTTTCGACGCGATCGTGGGCGGAAATCCGATCGCTTCGCTAATCCAGCGTCCAAACACGGTGCTTATCAATGGCGTTTTCAGCACCACGCTTGATTTCGGCCCGACGGCTTTTAATAATCCGAACATTGTATTTATCGAGATCAGCGTAAAACCCGGCGGCTCGCCAAACGCCTATACCATCCTCGGCCCGCGTCAGCAATTGACAGTCGTCCCGTTCGCCGTGCGGGCAATGAACTCGACCAACGCAGATAACGCAGATCTCCTCAATGGCATAAATTCGTCAGGCTTTATTAGAAACTCCACGACACAACAGCCTAATTCAACGTTTAATATACAAGGATTTGGCAGGATGGGGACTTTGGTGGCGAGTAATGACGCGTTTGTAGTCGGCACGTTAAACATCGATGGGAGAAGTATTCTTCATGATCTAACCGTCTTTGGCCAAAGCACTCTTAATGGCAATTTAGACGTCTCGGGCACGAGCACTCTTAACAATCTTACTGTCTCGGGCCAAAGCATTCATAACGCTGGTCTAAGGGTCGTCGGCAACACGGTCCTTAACGGCAGCGTAACCATCGAAGGTGCTGTCGAGAATCGAAACAACGTTACTCAAAACCGCGACAAAGGCGGAACCGTCAAGGCAATGCTCTATGTTAATCAGAATGGAACGATCAGGCGTTGTTACAACGGAATTACCGGATCGTCAACAGGCAATTGCGGCTTTACGGTTACCCATGGTTTTGGCGGAATCACCCAGGGAGAATATGTTATTGATTTCGGATTTCAGGTAAGTGACCGTTTTATCTCTATCGTACCCGAGGGAGGTATTAACGTGACCATTGTCGCTTCTTTTGTAAACCAATCAGATAACAGAATTCAAGCTCAATTTAACATTTCAGACGTTGATCATCTTCAGTCTTAAATAGAAGACGATTTTATGATCATAGTTTACTGACAAAGGCGGACGCGATGAGGACTAAACGATGAAAACACAAACTATCAGAATTACGGCATTTATTTGGTCACTGATCTTAGTGACAGCGTTGTTTGTCTGGTTTTCGCCAAGTATCACGTCGGCACAAATATTAAAGCCGGGTGAGATCATTTACAGCCGGGCGGCAACTGTTGTAGGCGGTAATTGTGACACGGCGCAGATCTGGGTGGTCGGGTTGGACGGGT
>JAYVOS010000120.1:0-2237 GCA_043757775.1 Chloracidobacterium sp.
TTTTCCTGTGTCACCGCGAGGCTTTTCATTCGGTCAGACTCGAGCCACAAAGCGAGGGGCAATTGATTCGCCGGAAGCGTCTCAAAATAATTTGTCCGCTCGGTCGATGTCGTGCCGTTCATAGTCCCGCCGGCTTTCATTATGTGCTGAAAATGCCCGGCTTTGGGCACGTTTGCCGAACCCTGAAACATCATATGCTCAAATAAATGAGCAAAACCCGTACGGCCCGGCCGCTCGTTACGCGAGCCGACATTATAATAGACCGCGATAGACACAACAGGTATAGCAGGATCGTGATTGAGCACAACGCGAAGTCCGTTTTCGAGAGCATATTCTTCGATCTCAAGCGGCAATAATTGGAATGAATGAGTCATATTTTCTATAGATTTAATGAGAACATTTCGGTACGGAAAAATCAAAAACGCCGGGTTTTCTAGTAACTCACGTGAGATGACATGACAAATGATCTAGTTTAGTTGTGCTTTCGTGTTTTGGTGCGTAAATGACGATATTTTTTTGGACGAGACACCAGATGTCTGAATCTAATTAACTAGGAAATGCGAATTACTTTTTTGATTAATATTTCGCAATTGACACATTATCATCTTGTTCTAAAACTTAAATATTATGATCACGGAATCGACTTACTGCGCAAACACATCCCGATTTATGAGTCCAATTCCTTCGGTCGTCAAAGCCGCTGACGCTAGGCTGCCAACGAAGTACGGCGAATTTCGCATCGCAGGGTATCGTTCGTTAACGAGTGACGAGGAATTCGTCGTCGTTTACAAAGGAGAGCTGCGAACGGACCAACCAGTTGCGGTCCGAATACACTCGCAATGCCTGACTGGCGACGTTTTTCATTCGGCAAAATGCGATTGCGGCGAGCAACTCGACCTTGCGATGCAGACAATTGCTAATGAAGGCCGAGGTGTGGTCGTTTACCAGCAGCAGGAAGGCCGCGGAATTGGCATTATCAATAAGATACGTGCCTACGCATTGCAGGACGAAGGAGCCGACACCATTGAGGCAAACGTCAAACTCGGTCTCGAGATCGACGCCCGCCGATACGAGCAGTGCGTTGAGATCATAAAAGACCTTGGCCTGACCCGCGTTAAAGCCATGACCAACAACCCCGACAAGATACAAGCAATGCGGGAAGGCGGTCTCGATATCGCCGAAAGGGTCGCGATCGAACTGCCACCGTCAAAGGACACGCAAAAATACCTCAGCGTGAAACGATTTCAGATGGGTCACTTGCTCAATCTCGTATCACTCAGCTCGTAGCTAAATGTAAAACAGTCACTTAAAATAAGTATCGCCTGCACCACTGTCGTGGGCGTATTTATTAGCTTTATTATGCGGAGAGATCAAACACTGAATCCCCCATTATAGATTAATGGATAGAGCTCATTCCGCCGTCAACGTGAATGATCTGACCAGTAACGAAGGCCGCTTTTTCAGAAAGCAAAAATGCCGCCATTGACGCTATGTCGTAAGGAGTACCAATTTTCTTTAACGGGTGCCTCTCAGCCGAAGCGTCGCGTTTCTCAGGCGTATTCAGAAGTTTTTCAGCCAGAGGCGTTTCTGTCAGAGAAGGAGCAATGCAATTAACCCTAATAGACGGAGCTAGCTCGGCTGCAAGTGACCGCGTCAAGCCTTCGACTGCTCCCTTTGCCGCCGAAACGGACGAATGAAAGCCCATCCCTGTCTGAACTGCAACCGTACTGAACATTAAAATAGACGGAGCATCTGACTGCCTCAGATTGGGCAAAGTTTTTTGAATTACACGTACCGCTCCGAGTAGATTGACCGATAAATCATCTAAAAAGTCCTTCTCTGTTAGCCGGTTGAATGGCCGGAGATTGATACTACCTGGGCAATAAACAACGCCATCTATTGATCCTTCGATCTCAGGAAAACCGTCGGTCAGAGTAGCATCGTATTCATAAAATGAAACATTGCCGATCTCCGCAAGGTCACCTTCCGTTCTGCTCAATGCAATTATTTCGTTCCCTTCGTCTGAAAGGATCCGGGCAAGAGAGTTACCAATACCCTTGCTCGCCCCGACGATCAAATATCTCCTGTTCATAAAAATTTGGTGGGGTTGTACAGGCGATAAACCAGCCTGGCAGTGATGACGTTTGCTTAACTCCTGTCATCGCCAGCTTCTCGCATTTCCGATATCGTGTAAGCAAAAAGGGCATAACAAACCGCTATGCTGACCACTAATCCAA
>JAYVOS010000121.1:0-8187 GCA_043757775.1 Chloracidobacterium sp.
GCCATCTGACGCCTGGCAAATAACTACCGATAAACAACTCAAATGATCTCGCCGCCGACGTTTCTTAGTCCTTGTTTTTCGGCGCGTTCGTTATCGAGTTCGGTAAGTACATCGAGGAGGAAATTGGTGTTGCTAGAGACTGTGATAACGACCGGAAATTCGTGGTCGGATGTCGAAAATTCAAACGTCCCGCTACTGATCTCGACTATTTCGCGGAACCCTGCTACCCCATTATTGCCATTACATTCAGAATCTACGATCCTGCCTTCATTGAACGCGACATTCCCGAGATGCATATCGGATTTAATAAGCAGGAGACCCGTCATCTTTGAGTTTTCGATCACCTGAACCGCATCAAAAACGCTCACATAAGCAAGATTACCCGCAAACGTCACGTCCGTGCGAACCTTTTGAGGTCTATCCTTGTTAGTGGCAAAATCCGGTCGTCTGGCTCGGCGAATGGCCTCAAGCCCCGGTGCGACCGAGATACGGGGATCGAGCAACTTTGCCTCTTGGAGCCGGTCGTAGGCTACATCGAAATCTTCGCGAGCGATGTAGAGGCTGACAAGAGCAAGGCATTGCTTGGCGGCCTCGTTCAAATTCTTTTGCTTGACGCAGATGTCACGCATCTTTTCACGAAGCTGAATCGAGCGAGGAGATCGTTCTAATGAGTTGCGCAAGAGTGCAAACGCCTTTTCGGGCGAACTGTATTTTACAAAAAGGTCAGCGTCCAACAAGACCGATTCGATCGTAGTCTCGCTAACTGCGGTGGTCGGTTCTGCTGTCACATGGTTCATAATTCACCCGTGAACAAAAATGTTCAACACTTTAGCTTATCACGCTAAAGCGATGTACGTCACCAAGATTTTTCCATAAAAAAGGACCGCCGTTTCCGGCGATCCTAAGTTTTCACAATGTAATAACACTAGAAATCTATACGAATACCGAGACGCATCTGCCGCTGACGGTAAGTACGAGTAGGAACTAGGAAGTTTTGCCGAGCCAGAAGTTGGGCGGCGGTCGGCACGGCAACCGCATCAGTACGAATCGATTGGAAATCAATGAATTCAGAACCGTAGCTAAATACGGCGGCATTTAGGATATTGCCGACCTCGATCACGGGCCTGAACTTAAGATGTTCACCAACTTTCCATTCCCGGGTCATACTAAGGTCAAACGTGTAGAAACTAGGTCCGGTTCCCGCATTTCTGGGCAAATTACCACCCTTTGCTCCGATCGGCTGAAGCGAAAACTGATCAATAAGAGTTTGCGGCACAGGCGAACCAGGTTTCCTGTATTTAATATCTTTTAGATTACCGCTGAAATTTAGCCTATCTGTACTTAGATCGTCCAGATTGCGATCCGTACCGCCAGGCCCAAGATTAAACGGTGCCGAGCTGCCATATCGGAATAGCGGCGAAAACTTTAATTTACCAAGCCACTTAGGCATATCAAAAGTGCCGGATAAAGCAAAACGATGCCGTCTATCCTGCAGGTTTCTAGCCCATTCGCGACTGAAATCACCATTGACCTCGGCATTGGATGTATTATTTAGACCATCATCCATTGTTTTTGACAACGTATAAGCCATACGAAATGATGCCCCAAACCCTGCTCCCAGTTTACGATAGCGGCTGCGGAGTTCCAGAATTAGGCCTCGGTAAAACGCGTTGCCTCGCGAACCGATCTGTGATGTTTCTTGAACGGTTTGATCCGGGCGGAATCTTGCAATTGCGGCAAGGGCGATCGAGATAGGCGTTCCCACTACATTAGTCGTGCTTCCATTTACGGCTATAGTCGGCGCCGAATCAGTACCGGTAAAGGAGTTATTTAAGTTAACGAAGCAAGTTGAAACTCCGGTAGTGGCACAGGCTGTGGTTCCCCCCTGCGCAGTTGCGGTGCCGCGTCCATCGCCGGTCGGGCCAAGATAAAATTGATAGGTTCTCGTAGTTGGCGAAGTCGCGTTAGGATCAGTAAAGACAAACGGATTGCTGAGCAAATACGCGGTCCAGTCTGTAAATCCGGCAGGAAGACGCGGAACATTTGAATTAGTGTCGCGCCAGAGATGGACGGTTTTGTTCCAAGTGTAATTGGCTTCGAAAACCCAACCTTTGAACAGCTCGCGTTCAAACCCGACATTAAATTGGTAGCTCTCAGGTATCTTTAGATTTGCTTCGACACTACGCAATGGGTTACCAGCACTGGAAACATTGCCATTAGTAAACCCTGTACTAGCATTACACGGAGTTACTGAGACTATCGTTGCACAAGCAGCGACAACCAAGGCTTTTAATTCTGCTGTTGTTGCAAAACTCGCCGGAAATCGATTGGAGATCGCAGCTAGGATCGGAGCCCTTCTTGGGTCTGCCGTGGAGGTTCCAATAGAGTTAATGTCAAAGTTAACCAGCGAGCCGGCATTATTTTGAATCGAATCGCCGACAGTACGGAGCAGAACGCGGTTATAAAAAATACCCGTTCCGAACCGAATTACACCCTTACCCGTTTTGAAAGGATCCCACGATATGCCAACCCTTGGGCCAAAGTTATTGTTATCCGAAACTGCAGTTTCTCGTTCGTATCGGAGTCCGGCACTTACCGTAACATTAGACCCCATCTTGAACTGATCGTTGAAGAAAAAGCCGTAGTATCTGTTTTTAATAGCTTGACTCGTGCCAAATTTTTGACGATATCGGCTGATCGTGTTGTTGATAAAGGAAAACGAATTGCTAAAATTGAAGGTTCCCGTCGCGTCGCCAAGACCGGTGACTTTAGAAACAACGTCTTGGGCGTCAAATCCCATCTTAAACGAATGATTTCCATGCAAATAAGTCAAAGAATCTTGGAACTGCCATCTTGTTTCATCACGTGTATCCGCAAAATTTGATGACGTGCTCGTAGTCGAATTTCCCATAACAAGACTTTTGACGGTGTTGCTTATAGGGTCGCGGTAACCGACTATTACCACAGGGTCAAGTGCATTGGGTGCCTGGAAGCTAGGCTTATAACTTGACCATTGGACACGGACTTGATTGACCACATTCGAACCAAAGACCTGATTATCCGTAAAATTATATGCATCTGTATTGATGTTTTTCGCCTGAAAGGCATTTTCCAAACGCGTTACGGTGTTTCCGTTGGTCCGCTTATTGTTCTTGCGTCCAAACTGATAACCAAAGGTAAAATCATTGTTCTTGAATAACTTGGTGTCTATTCTCAACGTCAGAACATTGCTTACGTTGGGAGTGTCGTACAACTTATTATAGGCTGACAAGGCGGCAACACCTGCAGGACACGGAGGAGGAGCTGAACCGGCCGTATCACAAAACTGAGCCGTTCCCGTCGTCGTAGGCAATGGATAGCGAGGATTAGGAGCTATCGGAAGATAGGCATCTATCAGGGTAGTATCCGCAAGTTTGTCATTTTCGTACGCAACAGAGAAAAAGGTTTTATTGTGACCATCGAAAAATGGCTTACTGCCTTCGCCAAAAGGCAAAACTATGGGTCCGCTGATAGTAAACCCTGGATTGATCTCCTGTAATGCGGGACGATGAATATTACGGCTATTGTTATACCAGGAATTTGCATTTAAGCTTTCATCACGGAAAAAACCAAATGCACGTCCGCGAAATTTATTACCGCCTGAGCGGGTCCTGATATTTATACGTCCACCAGAAGCTCGACCATATTCTGCAGAAAATTGGTTGGCAATGACTTGAACCTCAGCGATCGCCTCTAGCGAAGGCTGAAATCTGTCCCGCGATGAACGGTCATCATTGTTATCCAGGCCGTCGATAGTAATGTTGTTTGAATATGCTGTTCCGCCGGAAATCGAAAAGTTACCCTGCTCGAGTGGTGCGGATGATGGGTTTGCTCCTCGATCATCAGCCAGCCCGCTTGTTGATAATTGCTCTTCGGATGTACCACCAAGAGTAAGAACTAGATCTAAAGCATTTCGAGTGCTGTTAGGGATTTCTTCGATGTCGCGTTCGGTGATGGTGCCGCCAACAATTGTCCGTGTCGTATCGACCGGAGGGCCATCGTCGTCTGTAACAGTTACGGTGGTTTCGGCTTTCACATCGGCAGGACTGAGTTTGAAATCTTTAGCCACGTTTTGGGCAGAGATCGTTACTATCTCCGGCGTCTCCTGTATACCAAAGCCGCTGCCGGTAGCCTTGATCTTATAGGTTCCGGGTTTTAGTTTGATGAGCCTGTAACGGCCCTCGTCGTCAGTGACGACGGTGCGGGTTTCCCCTGTATTTACGGAAGTGGCGGTGACGCTGGCACCGACAACTACCAGGCCGTTGGTATCGGTGACCTTGCCTGTAAATGTAACGTCATCAAGATCCTGAGCAACGGCGATCATGCTGAAAACAATAAGAGCGAATGTAAACGCAAAGATACGTAGTAAAACTTTTCCTAACATTGAGTGGTACTCCTAACGAATTTATAATCTGAAATTAAAAACGTATCTCAAAAAGGCCTAGAAAGCAAAGAGAAAGCGAGTATTGATGGCTTAAATTGATGTAAAGAGTTTATTTTTGAGCAGATTTAATACTATTCTTCTTCGGACTGTGGTTGGCGAATCCGAGTTACACGAAATCGCGAGATCGGGATGAGTGCCTCGCTGGACGAAAAAGCGCTGTTTTGACGTGAGAATTCGCTGGCGTGGGTCTTTAGATACTCAAAAAAATGCTCAAACTCCTGCTGCATCTGATCCATTTTGGCACGCATGTTCAGGATGATCTCAACTCCGGCGAGATTCACACCAAGTTCACGCGTAAGAGAGAGAATGACTTCTAAGCGTTCTAGGTCTGAGTCTTCGTATAGACGAGTGTTACCTATGGATCGGGACGGCAGCAAGAGACCCTCGCGCTCGTATAGTCGCAAGGTCTGCGGGTGGATGTCGTAAAGCTCCGCCACAGCGCTGATCGTGTAGGTTTTAACTCGTTTCTTCATTTGAAATTTTAGATATCAAATTTGAAATTTCATATCTAAAAATTATTCCAAACCGATTACTTTCCTAGGGTTTTCGGGATTAAGTTTTTCAAACTGCCTCAAGGCTTCCTTTGTTTCCTCGGAGATCACTTTTGGTAGAGCGATCTTAACCTCGACAAATTGATCGCCGCGAAGGCTCGGGTTTCTTAAGCTCGGAAAACCGCGTTCGCGAAGACGAAACTTCTGCCCGGACTCGGTGCTAGAAGGGATCTTTAGGGCAGCTTTGCCCTCGACGGTCGGAACCTCGATCTTAGTTCCGAGCGCCGCCTCCGGAACCGTTATCGGCACCGTGATATAGACATTATCGCCCTTGCGTTCAAGGAATTTGTGCTTGCCGACATTGGTCAAAATGAACAGATCGCCTAGCTCGGCACCGAGCCGTCCGCCATGGCCTTTTTTTGCGATGCGTACACGCGAGCCTGTATCAACACCAGCAGGAATTTTGATCTTGACCTGCTCGGTCTTTGGCGTGACGCCCTTGCCGTTACATAGGCTGCATGGCTGGCGGCGGCGGCCTGTGCCTTCGCAGTCGGAACATTGTTGCGAGAATTGCAGCCGGCCTCCTGTTCGCATCACCTGTCCGGAACCCTTACATGTTGGGCAGGTCACGACCGGTCCGCCAGTGTCACCCGCACCCTGGCAACGCGAACATTGTTCGCTGCGGTTGACCGTGATGTTGGTAGTAAGGCCGGTAAAAGCTTCTTCGAAACTCAGCGCAAGTGGTATCTCGATGTCGCGGCCCTTTTTAGGCATCGGACGCGGAAGCTCCGGTTCGGCTCTTTGTCCACCGCCGCCGCTGAAGAGATCGGAAAATATGTCGCGAAAGCTCGATCCGCTGCTAGCCTGACCGCCCGGAGTGCCGGAAAAATCAAAGCCCGAAAAATCAAATCCGCCGCCCGCCGGACCGTTGCTCGTCGGCCCTGAGCTAAATGGCGAATCGGCATCGAGGTTGTCGGCGTAGTAACCGAAACGGTCAAAAACCTTGCGCTTTTTCTCGTCAGACAGCACTTCGTAAGCCTCTTGCACTTGCTTAAATTTGTCTTCGGAGGCTTTATCTCCCGGGTTTACATCCGGATGAAATTTGCGCGCTAAACGACGGTACGACTTTTTAATTTCGTCCGCTTTCGCATCTTTTTTGACGCCTAAAATTTGGTAGTAATCCGTTTTTGCCATTAAGATCTGGGACAAGTTTAAAGGGATGAGGGACGAGAGGCAAACTGAGTTTTAGCTTGTCCCTCGCCCCTCGTCACTCGTCCCGAGTTTTTACTTTTTATCTTCATTTTCGGGTTCGACATCGACATATTCTGCATCGATGACATCCCCTTCAGAATCAGCATTTGTCTGGCCGCCGTCAGCACCTGCTGATGCCGACGAAGCCTGTTCCTCACCGCCATCTGCTTCACCTTCGGGTGCTGCGGTTTGGCTGTAGAGAGCTTCGGCAAGCTTGTGCGAAGCCGTCTGGAGACGCTCGAATGCATTATTCATCGCGTCAACATCCGATCCGGCGAGAGCCGTTTTGGACTCGGCGATCGCTGCATCGAGCTCGGTGGCAGATGCTTCGTCAACCTTATCCTTATTTTCGGAAAAGGTTTTTTCGACGCTGTACACCAAGCCGTCAAGGCGATTTCGGGCCTCGATCTCGGATTTTTTGCGTTCATCCTCGCCAGCGTGAGACTCTGCATCACGCATCATTTTGTCGATTTCTTCCTTCGAAAGACCCGACGATGAAGTGATGGTGATCTTCTGTTCGCGACCCGTGCCGACGTCCTTTGCGGACACATTCACGATGCCATTAGCGTCGATGTCGAAGGTGACCTCGACCTGCGGCACGCCGCGAGGTGCGGGCGGGATGCCGACCAGATGGAATTTACCAAGCGTCTTGTTGTCGCCGGCCATAGGGCGTTCGCCCTGAATGACGTGGACCTCGACACTCGTCTGGTTGTCCGAAGCGGTCGAGAATATCTCGCTTTTGCGGGTCGGGATGGTCGTATTTTTCTGGATCATCGGCGTCATAACACCGCCCAGAGTCTCGATACCGAGGCTCAGAGGCGTGACGTCGAGGAGCAGAATGTCGGTCTTCTCGCCGCCCAAAACACCGGCCTGGACCGCTGCTCCGAGAGCAACGACTTCGTCCGGGTTGACTGATTTATTCGGCTCTTTGCCAAAGAATTCCTTGACCATTTCCTGGACTTTAGGGATGCGGGTCGAACCGCCTACCAGCACAATTTCCTCAATATCTTTCGGCTCGAGACCGGCGTCTTTGATGGCCTGTTCGACCGGGCCCATCAGGCGTTTGAGGATAGGTTCGACGAGCTGCTCGAATTTCGAACGCGTGAGCTTGGTCACGAGGTGTTTTGGCCCCGAAGCATCCGCCGTGATGAAAGGCAGATTGATCTCCGTTTCCATCGCACTTGATAGCTCAACTTTTGCTTTTTCAGCCGATTCTTTCAGGCGTTGTAGCGCCATTTTATCGCTGTGCAGGTCGATTCCCTGGTCTTTTTTGAACTCGTCGATGATCCACCTGACGAGAACTTCGTCCACATCGTCACCGCCCAAATGCGTGTCGCCATTGGTCGATTTTACCTCGACGACGCCCTCGCCGACCTCGAGCACCGAGATGTCAAAAGTACCGCCGCCAAAGTCAAAAACTGCGATGACCTCGTCCTTTTTCTTGTCGAGTCCGTAAGCCAAAGCGGCCGCTGTCGGCTCGTTGACGATACGCAAAACTTCGAGACCAGCGACCTTGCCGGCGTCCTTGGTCGCCTGTCGCTGAGCGTCGTTAAAGTAAGCAGGCACCGTAATTACAGCTTGCTCGACCTTTTGCCCGAGGTAATCCTCGGCCGACTGCTTGAGCTTTTGCAGGACCATCGCGGCGATCTCAGGCGGGCTGTACTGCTTGCCGTCTGCGCTGATGCGGACATCGCCATTGCCTGATTTTTCGACCTTGTAAGGAACCTGTTTTATTTCATCTGAAACCTCGTCAAACTGCCGTCCCATAAAGCGTTTGATCGAATAAAGTGTGTTTTCAGGATTGGTTACAGCCTGACGTTTTGCGACTTGGCCTACGAGCCGATTGCCGTCCTTGCCAAACGCAACGACCGACGGCGTAGTGCGTCCGCCCTCGCTATTTGTAATAACGACGGGCTCTCCGCCTTCCATAACTGCGACGACCGAGTTGGTCGTTCCGAGATC
>JAYVOS010000122.1:0-8183 GCA_043757775.1 Chloracidobacterium sp.
GAAAAACTTTGCTGCTGCAATTCTTTTTGTTGGAACGCTTGTGGTTGGAGCGTTTGGCCAGGTGAGCACATCTGCTCGTCCGCGTGTCGCTCCGACCGCGACTCCGCCTAAGATCGTCAACGATCCATACATAAATTCGACTCCGCAATCCGGCCCTCCGGTTTTGATCGGCAGTGGGAATAGACAGCCGGTCGCAACGCCCACGCCAGCCGGTGGCGACGATGAGATCATCAAGGTCGAGACCAATCTGGTGACGATGCCGGTGTCTGTGCTTGACCGAGACGGACGATTTATCTCGGGACTGCAACAGCGTGATTTTAAGATATTTGAGGACGGAGTTGAGCAAAAATTAGACTATTTTCAATCGACCGAGCAACCGTTTACGGTGATAATGATGATCGATGTCAGCCCTTCGACGCAGTTTAAGATCGACGAGATCCAAAACGCGGCGATCACATTTATCAATCAACTCCGTCCGGGCGACCGTGTGATGGTAATTGCGTTTGACCAAGACGTCCACGTTTTGTGCCAGCCGACCAATAATCGTTATCAACTACAGAATGCGATTCGACAGTCGCAGTTTGGCGACGGCACGAGCCTTTACGAGGCTGTTGATTACGTGATCGATAACGAATTGCGTCAGATACAGGGCCGGAAAGCAGTCGTATTGTTTTCCGACGGTGTGGATACGACATCCAAACGAGCGAGTTATCAGAGCACGATTGCCGAAACCGAAGAGGTCGATGCACTGTTTTACACCATCAGATACGATACCTCGCGTGATATGAACGGCGGCGGCGGCAGCAATTATCCTCAGCGCAGTAGCGGCAAGGTGTCATTCGGCGACATACTCGCATCGATCCTAATGGGTGGCAATGTCAATATCGGACGAGGCGGCGGTGCCAGCTCAAAGGAATATGAAAAAGGCCGTCAATACCTCGAAGCACTTGCCCAAAACAGCGGCGGACGTAAGTTCGAGGCCCAGTCGATCTACAACGTCGATTCGGCTTTCTCGGGCATAGCCGAAGAATTGCGGCGTCAATATTCGCTTGGCTATTATCCTGACAAGGTCGGTAATGTTGGCGACCGCAAGCAGATCAAGATCCGCGTCATGCGTCCTGAGGTCGTAGTCCGCGCAAAGACGAGCTATATCGTCGGTCAAACAAATAGAAACGTCGCGGGTAAGTAAGAAAGTTAAAAAGGGTAAGAGCTTAAAAGTGAAAAAGTTGAGGTCGGACACCGATCTAGCTTTTTCACTTTTCAACTTTTGTCTTTTGCATCTTTTTTGATGGGATAATGCATCGTAGAATCGTATCTCGTTGAAGTTTTTCTAATGAAATTAATTTTCACCATTTTTGCGTTATTGCTATTGCTTTTTGTCGTAGCCGAAACGCCTGCTCAGGCGGGTCGTCCGCAGCCTACGACAGACGGCAAGAAAAACCAACGGCCTGTCGAACCTTCGCCGACACCTAAGCCTACGCCCTATCCGCTTGAGGCAGATGGATCTCCTTCGGACGATAAATCTGTGGGGGTAGATGACGGCGAGATCATCAAGGTCAACACGCAGCTTGTCTCGATACCGGTTCGCGTAATGGACAAGAAAGGTCGCTTTATCGGCGGGCTCGTTAAAGAAAATTTTAAGGTTCTTGAGGACGGTGTTGAGCAAGAGGTCACGCTGTTTTCAAACGAGCACCAGCCGTTTACGGTGGCCCTAGTGCTCGATATGAGCTATTCGACGAAATTTAAGATCAGCGAGATCCAAGCAGCTGCTATCGCCTTTATCGATCAGCTCCGGCCGCAGGACAAGGTGATGGTGCTGTCGTTTGACGAAGAGGTACATATGCTCTGCGAAGCGACCAATGACCGCCAGACGATATATCGGGCCATCAAATCTACAAAGATAGGAAACGGTACAAGTCTATACGAAGCCGTCGCCCAGGTGATGAACACCCGGCTCAGGCGCATCGAGGGCCGCAAGGCTGTCATTCTCTTCACCGACGGCGTCGATACGACTAGCCGCAGGGCAAGCGACTTTAGCAATCTGAGTGACGCAATGGAACTTGACGCTCTCATTTATCCGATCAAATACGACACTTTTGCCGATGTGCAGAAAATGAAAAATGGCACAGGCATCCCCAAACAGCCGCCGATACAAGTGCCAGGTCAGGATAACGGTGGTATTTTGAATACGATATTAAAATCGGGCGGTGTTGGCACGGCCAGCAGTAAAGGTACGACCGCCGAAGAATATCAAAAAGCTGCCGAATATCTCGACCAGCTTGCCGTGCGAACCGGCGGTCGTATTTATGAGGCCAGCACGCTGCTAAATCTTGCCGACGCGTATTTTAAGATCGCGAGCGAACTGCGTGAATTTTATAGCCTAGGTTACTATCCCAAAGATGACCGCGTTGCAGGCAAACGCACCAGCATAAAGGTGCGTGTCGATAAAGAAGGCATGGTCGTTCGCACCCGCGAGGGCTACATCGTTCCTAAAAAGACCAAGATCGACGTCCGTTAACTAGATCTCAGTTCCATCTACAATTACGCCGTTTTTGGGGACTATAATGATCCCCTCGCGAATGTAATAAGACTTGTCGGGTGCGTCATAAGTTTCGATATTATCTCGATTTATCAGTCGGACGTTGTCGCCGATGCGGACATTTTTATCGATGATCGCTCTGCGAATAATGGTGTTTTGACCGATGCCGATGTGTGGTTTGTTGTTGCTGATATTTCCTTCGATCTCGCCCAGCGACTCAAATATGTCCGACCCCATAATGATCGATTCCTCGATCTGAGCGCCTTTATCGATGCGGCTGCGCAAGCCGACTATCGAGCTTCGTGCCAGGACGCCGTTCAGGATGCAGCCCTCCGAGACCATCGAATTATCGATGTCGCAATTATGCAGCTTTGATGGCGGCAAATAGCGGCTGCGGGTATAGATCGGGGCCGTCGTGTCAAAAAAATTAAACTTTGGCAGCGGCGACGCGAGGTCGAGGTTTGCTTCGTAAAACGCACGGATCGTCCCGATGTCTTCCCAGTAATCATTGAAAAGATGCGCCTGCACAGTGTATTTTTCGATCGCCGCCGGGATAATCTCGCGGCCAAAATCAACCCACGTATTATCGGTCTTTAGCAGCTCGACTAGCTTGCTATAGCTAAAAATATAAATGCCCATCGAGGCCAGAAACGGCCGACTCTCAGCTTCACTGTCGGTCAGTCCAAATGCGGTCGTATCGACGCGCATCGCTTCGAGATCAGCACCCTTCGGTTTTTCTTTGAACTCAACGATCTGACCGGATGTGCCGGTCTTTAGCAGTCCAAGATCCCCCGCTTCGTGCTCACTACAAGGAATTACCGATACGGTCAGATCGGCACCGGTGTCCACGTGGCGTTTAATAAATTTTCGATAATCCATCCGGTAAAGATGGTCGCCGGAAAGTATCAGCACTGTATCGACACGCCAGTCGCGAAGGTGTGGCAGCATCTGGCGGACGGCATCGGCGGTACCTTGAAACCAGTCCGTGCTGTCCTTAGTCTGCTCTGCGGCAAGCACCTCGACAAATCCCGGCGAAAAGCTCGAGAATCGATACGTGCGCGAAATGTGCCTGTTGAGCGATGCCGAATTATACTGCGTCAGCACAAATATCTGCATGATCTCGGAATTGATGCAGTTTGAGATAGGCACGTCGATCAGGCGATAGGTCCCGCCCAGCGGCACAGCCGGTTTCGAACGCTCCTGCGTCAACGGAAACAGCCGCGACCCGGCCCCGCCGCCCAGTATCACCGAAACAACATTGTCGTAATGCCCCATATAGAGAATAGTGAATAGTGAATAGTGAATAGTCAAGAAGAAAGGTTCTCTGCTTGACTAATTTCCGCTAACTACTCGCTAAGAAATGCCATGTCTCATTGCTTGACTATTCACTATTCACTATTCACTATTCACTAAGACACATGTGGTACTGGACGAAAGTTTTATTTTTAATCTTTGCCGGAGCGGTCGGTTTGTGGCTGATCTATGAGGTGGTCACGTTTCCCGCGATCTCGCGGCTCGCGACAGAAAATCCGACTACTTCATCGATGATCGAATTTCGGCTGTCCGAAGCCAAAGCTGACGGCAGAGAACCTGGGAAATTTATGATCTGGACGCCTATCGAGCAGATCTCGCCCAATCTCCAGCGTGCCGTGCTTGCCGGCGAAGACTCGCACTTTTTCCAGCACAATGGCTTTGACTGGGCCGCTATCCAGGCCGCTTGGGACGAGGCAGTCGAAGAGGGCAAAAAAGAGGATAAAGCAGAGTGTCAGGAAGAGGCAAAAACCTCAAATCAGCCGAAAAAAGACTGCACGCCAAACCCCGATGATTGGATACCATCAATGCCAAGTTTCAAACGCGGTGCATCGACTGTCACGCAGCAGCTCGCCAAAAACCTGTTCCTATCCGAAGACCGCAACTTTTTTCGCAAGGGCCATGAGGCAGTCTATACCTATTTCCTCGAACGCGACCTGACCAAAAAACGCATCCTCGAGATCTATCTCAACGTCATCGAATGGGGCGACGGGGTTTATGGTGCCGAAGCCGCCTCGCGCAACTATTTCAAAAAATCAGCCTCCGACCTGACCAAAGACGAAGCCGCTTTCCTCTCCGCCATGATTCCGTCGCCACTAAACGTCTTTAATCCTGCAAAAAACAGAAAACGCGTTGTCAGGCGACAACGCATTATTCTACGTGGAATGAATTCGATAAAGCTGGATTACTCAGAGAAATAGGGGCTTTGGGTTACCGGGCTCGGGTTCCAATATCAGTTATGCCCTCGCACATTTGATGGATCGTAACCTTGTCCGCTTCGCCCGGGTTGACGATCCGGCGATAGAGTTTCCATTCCTGTCCAGCGGCATCTTTGATCAGAATGCCGTCGATCTTTCGATCCTCCGCCCAGTTCCGCTTTAACTCGCGTGATATGCTCGATTTGTGAACCCCAACCTCTATCGCGATCTCTTTTTGCTTCATCCCGCGATTCAGGCCTGTCCATATCTGATACCTTTGTCTTAGGTTAAGCTGCTGATACTTTTTCATGGAAACTCTTCGATGTCACCATCAAAGAGCGAAGATGCTATCTCCAGCTTGCCCTCCTCCGGTAACCTTCCGAGTTGCACTTACTACTTAAATACAAGGCACACGAGCAGCGATCAGACATATTTGAGCAAGATTTTAAAAATATGAAATTTAAAATTTAAGATCTGATATTTAGGATTTAAACAAAACAAAAGCGTCGTCCCGATTGCTCGTTTCAACGCTTTTATTTTTCTTTATCCATTCACCGAAGTGTCCGGGCAAAGAGTTTGGTGGCTCTCGCATGTACACGTTCGAACCACCGATTTTGTATCCCGAGGCCTCCTCTGCGGAGAGTCTGTCCCGGTCAGCACCCAAATTGATCACTCGCTTTGTTTGAACGCTTTCGCGTCCGATGCCGTTAGGTCTTTTTTTGGTGGCTTTTCCTCCACCTCCGGTTACGTTCCCGGCAACGAGGCTCTCGTCTTTCGACGTGAGCGGCGTAGCACCCGTTGAGTTGATCATTTCTCGTGGGCGTTGTCGGTTTTTATCCCGCCAACTCCGGTTAGCCTTGCGGCTGACCTTAGCAAGCCTTTCGGCTTCGACTTCGGGCGTTTTGAACAGCGGCTTTCCGCTCCTTCTGTTCTCGAGCAGTGTGTCACCACCTCTGCTCCGCTTCCCGATGCCGGTCAAAGTTCCCGTAGCAACCTTGACTGTGAAACCAGTTTACACCCGAAAAATCGGAAGTCAAGTAGAAAATACTTTAACTTTTGGCCTTTATTTACGGGCATTCTGTGGATATCCTGTGGATAAATCACGAGCGGTCCTGTGGATAAAAATGTGGGAAATCAGCCAAGTGTTTTGACGTTACCAGTTAACGTTTTTGAAACATTTTTGCGTTGTTAAAGAGTGTTTGTATTTATGGTTGAAAAAGGGCGAAAAATAATTTTAATTTCTGACAAAAATGCGAAAATATTGTTCATTTTTCGACAGATAGGACGATCAGATCTACGGCTTTTGAAAACTTTTCCGGAGAGATCGCAGGATTTTTGTAAAGATAGGGTGTTATCTCATTGAACAAAGAAAGCAGTTTTTGCCTGTCTAACATTCCGTCTTTGATCATAGATGCGACATCTTTAACGTCCTGCTCGTGGCCGCGCTCGATCTTAGACAAAGCCTGACTGTATGGATCGTAGTGAAAAAAGCTGACCGTGCCCTCGCGTCCGATATATTCGCAGCGGCTCTGCCAACCGGGGAGTTCGGGAATGAAGTCGGACGGGGCGGCAAGCTCAATGTTCATATCGAGCAGCTCTTTGATCTCAGATATTACACGATAAAGCTCGTCCGGCTCAGGTTCGAATCTGAGGTCGATATCCATCGTGGTGTCACGCCAGCCGTGCATTACTGCGGCCGAGCCACCTGTAAAATAGACGCGGACTTCGGTGCGAGTTTTACGCCCGAAAAGGCGCATGAATTCGATTATTTTTTCTTTAGTTGCTAACTCGCGCATTCGGCTGCTCTTTCGTAGCTGACTAAACGGCGTATCCAGGCGTTGTATTGCGAATGTGCACCATCCGTATCATCCTTACTTAATAATGCATACAGCCTGTGTTCGGGCGTAGAGAATGTAGCATCGGGAATCACCAGCCCGGTTCGTCGTAGTCTGGGTGCTCCGATCGACACAAGCAGAGAGGGGATCGTCTCAAGGCCCTTTGAAAGGTCATCGATGCCTTGGATTATAATGTCTTCGCCGGGCTTTATCACTATTTCATTTTACCTGATAAGGGAATAAAAAAGCACACGCCGTGTGACGTGTGCTTTATAAAACTTAAGTTGTTACCAAAGACTAAGCAGCGGCTTCGGCGACGACTTTTGGAGCCAATTCAGGGGCACCTACAGTATAGACGCTGATGAATTTGCCGCGGCGGCCCTTGTCTTCAAATTTGACGATGCCTTCGATCAGCGAAAACAGCGTGTCGTCTTTGCCCTTGCCGACGTTGTTGCCGGGTTTCCATTTGGTGCCGCGTTGGCGTGCAATGATGTTGCCGCCGAGCACGTGCTGGCCGCCAAATTTCTTAAGACCCAATCGCTGTGCGTTTGAGTCGCGTCCGTTTCTGGATGATCCTACACCTTTCTTATGTGCCATATCTTTAAGTGATGAGTGATGAGGGATGAGTCAGAAATTATTTCCTTTGTCCCTTGTCACTCGGCTCTAGTTAAACTAAATTTTCTCGATCTTAATTTCTGTAAAGCCTTGTCTGTGGCCTTGTTTACGTTTGTACTGTTTGCGGCGTTTCTTTTTGAAAACGATGATCTTGTCAGCTTTGCCGTGGCCTACGATGGTAGCTTTTACTGTGCCTGCACCGACTTTGTCGCCGATGACCAAAGCATCGACCTCGACCTTTGCTCCGGCTTTTTCGCTGATGGTCGGCACGCGAAGCGTCTCGCCGCCCTCGACCGCAAACTGCTTTCCGCCTGTTTTAATAATTGCGTAACTCATTTCTTGTGTTAGCTCCTGTCATCAGCGCAAAAACTCGCGCTAATCGAAAAGTTCAGATTATACGGAAAACTGTGGGTGAGGTCAATCTCAAATAAAGAGGTTTAGCCACGAATGTCACGAATTACACGAATTAAGGAGATTTTAGGAGATTTTATTTGTCCCATTCATGTAATTCGTGGCAAAAACTTTTAGGCAACAGACGGATCTTTGACTATCGCGATGAACGGCAAATTGCGATAGCGTCCGGCGGCGTCGAGTCCGTAACCGACAACGAATTTGTTTGGGATGACAAATCCGGTGTAATCGACGACGAGCTCTTTTTTGATACGCGGTTCGGGTTTATCGAGGAATGTCGCGATCTTGATCGACGCCGCACCGCGAGAGCCTAGTATCTCGACGAGGCGTGTCAGCGTCAGGCCGGTGTCGATAATGTCCTCGACGACGAGGACGTGTTTGTCGCGGATCGAATTGCTCAGATCCTTGAGTATCTCGACATCGCCGGTCGATTTCGTGCCGTCTTTGTAGCTCGAAACAGACATAAAATCGATCGAGAGGGGCAGGTCGATGTCACGCATCAGGTCGGCCATAAAAACGCACGAACCTTTCAAAACGCCAACCAATACGAGGTCT
>JAYVOS010000123.1:0-8162 GCA_043757775.1 Chloracidobacterium sp.
GCGAAGTGCGAGTATCTTATCAATGGCGAGCCGACGGATAACGACCTTGCCATTGGTTCTAAGGGAGCGTTTCGGGCGAAGATCAAGACCAAGGGCAAGGCGGCACATTCGGCGTATCCGGAGCAGGGCGATTCGGCGATCGAAAAGCTTTTGGACATTCTCGAGGACGTTCGCCATACAAAATTTCCAAACGACGATTTCTTTGGCGAGACGACCTGCAACATCGCAACGCTCGACGGCGGAATTGCTCTCAACGTTATTCCGCCAAATGCGGAAGCGGGCTTGCTCATCCGCCTCACAACCGACGAAGAGCCGATCTGTCATGCCCTGGAAAATCTGATTCGTGAGCGGGGCGAGCTCGAAGTTTTGTCGTACAGTCTGCCGGTCAAGATGCTCGCGGTCGATGGATTTAAGCAAAAGGTCGTGCGGTTTACGACCGACATCCCGCACCTCGGCAACTGGGGCCAGCCGTTATTACTAGGGCCGGGATCGATTCTAGTTGCTCATACAAAAGACGAGTTTGTGCTGAAAAAAGACCTTGAGACGGCCGTCGGGCTGTATGTCAATCTGGTTAAGAAATTATTAACCACATAGGAAGATAGGGCACATAGAAAATGCTCCATTGTTTTTTTTCTTAGCCTATTGTGTTCTATATTCCTATGTGTTTAACCCCAATTCTCGATATGAACAAGAGATTGATCGATAAATTAAGTTACGATGTGCTCGGTGCAGCTATCGTGGTTCACAAAGAGATCGGTCCGGGTCTGCTTGAAAGTGTTTACCACGATTGCTTAAAGCATGAATTGTCTTCGCGACATATTAATTTCATTACAGAGTTGGTCGTTCCAGTAAATTTTAAGGGGATGTCTATAGAGGCTGATCTTCGTTGCGACTTGTTTATTGAGGGGCTCTTAGTTGTTGAGTTGAAAGCTGTGTCGGCCTTTATACCGATCCACCAAGCGCAACTTCTTACTTATATGAAATTATTAAAAGCACCAAAAGGTTTGTTGATCAATTTCAATTCTGTCAATTTATTTAGGGACGGGCAGAAAATATTAGTAAACGAGGTCTATCGAAACCTGCCAGATGATTAATTTTTTTCTGCTATGTGTCCTATTCTCTCTATGTGGTGAAATAATCCTATGAAACTCGCACTTATCGGTTACGGGGCGATGGGAAAGCTCATCCACTGTCTTGCCGAAGAAAAAGGACATGAGGTCGCTGTTGTTGTCGATGACGCCGATGCGGGGCTGTCGGCGGCAGAGCTTGCGGAGAAACTGAGCGGTGTCGATGCGGCGATAGATTTTACTACGGCTGATGCTGTGCGGCGAAATGTGGAGGCTTGTGTTGCGGTGGGCGTGCCGCTGGTCGAGGGGACGACGGGCTGGAATGATCAGCGAGCGGAGATCGAGAGCCTCGTGAGCGAAGGTAACGGATCATTTGTCTTTGGTGCCAATTTTTCTATTGGCGTAAATATTTTTTACCGCATTGCGGCCCACGCGGCGGAGCTGTTCGCCAAATTTCCGGAGTACGAAACCTTTATCGAGGAACAGCATCACTCGCGGAAAAAAGACGCTCCAAGCGGCACGGCGTTGAAATTAAAGGACATTGTCGCAGAACACATCAAGAAAGATTTTAGCGTTTCGGCTACGCGTGCGGGAAATATCCCGGGCACGCATCGAGTCGGGTTTGACGGACCTGCCGACCAGATATTACTCGAGCACACCGCTCGATCCCGCGAAGGTTTTGCCGCCGGATCGATCCTTGCGGCCGAGTGGATCGTGGGCAAAAAAGGTTTTTACGAGTTCACTGACGTTATGGATGAGATCTGTCAGAACCGCGAGCGGTAACAACCAGGTTAATTAAAAATAAGACACACTCCCTACCGGTCGTGTTTCCGCCTCTAGATCTGTGTTAATCTGTGCTATATGACGATGAAATTAGATTGGATGCGTGGATGTGCGACGGCTTTGGTGACGCCTTTTCGTAGGGACGGGTCGGTTGACGAGGCGTGTTTTCGTAAGCTGGTCGAGCGGCAGGTCAAGGGCGGCGTGAAGATATTCGTACCGTGCGGTTCGACGGGCGAAGCGGCGACGATGGACGAGGAAGAGCGGCTCAATATAATCCGCATAACTGTCGAGGTCGCAAAAAAGTTGGACGCTCACGTCATAGCCGGGACCGGCAGCAACAACACCGCCGCGACGATAGATTTTACCCGCAAAGCGAGAGAAGCCGGAGCCGACGCGGCACTCGTCGTCGCTCCGTATTACAACAAACCGACGCAGTCGGGGATGATCGCCCATTTTTCTGAGATCGCGATATCGGTAAAAGGCTTTCCGATAATGCTCTACAACGTGCCGGGCAGGACGGCGTCGAACATCTCGGCGCAGACAACGCTGAAACTCGCCGCAAAATTCGACAACATCGTCGCTACCAAAGAAGCCTCAGGGAATTTTTCGCAGGTAATGGGAATTCTCAGAGACCGGCCAAAGAACTTCACGGTATTTTCGGGCGACGACGCCTCGACAATCCCGCTGATCGCTCTCGGAGCAGACGGGCTGGTGTCGGTCTGTGCTAATGAGATACCAAAAGAAACCACAAAGATGGTCGAGCACGCTCTGAACGGTTCGTTTCATTTTGCACGCAGGATCAATTACAAGATCCTCTCGCTAATGGAAGCTAATTTTATCGAATCATCGCCCGCTCCGTGCAAGTTCGTGATGAAAGAAATGGGTCTGCTCGAAGAGAATTTGAGATTGCCGCTCGTGCCTGTAACAAAAGAAACTCGCGCAAGGTTAAGTGAGATATTGAAGAATCTATAACAATGGAATTTGAAGTCCTAAAAAAGCCCGGCGGAACATCGGGAGGGTTGGTCGAATTCGTGATCGGATTCATCATGACCATCTCGGGCGGATATATGCTCATCAGCCGCGTCATCGTGACCAGCGGCTTTTGGAATTGGGGCGGTTACAACACGTTTGGCCTGTCGCTCGTGCCGCTTATCTTCGGCATCGCGTTCGTTTTCTTTAACGGAAAGTCGATCATAGGTTGGCTCCTTATCGCGATCAGCATCATTGTTATTGCCTCGGGCATATTGATGAACCTGCAAATATATTTTCAGCCAACGAGCCTGTTTAATACTGTAATTATGCTGATCCTTTTTGCAGGCGGGATCGGGCTGATCGCACGAGCGGTTGTTGCAAACAGATAGGGAGTTTACATCGGAGAATATTGTGGAATTACAGTCTAAGATCGAAGAGTTGTTTTCCAGATCGGAATTCACAACTGGTGACCGCGAGGTTTACGAGGAGTTCAAGACGGCTCTGCGACGCGGTGAGATCCGTTCGGCGGAGAAAGGTGCGGACGGGAATTGGAGTGCGAACGCTTGGGTTAAGCAGGGAATCTTGCTTGGGTTTCGTATGGGAAAGATGGTCGAGATGTCAAAACCGACCGAAACTCTGCAGTTTTTTGACAAAGACACATTTCCGCTGCGGCCGATGTCGCTGGACGATGGCGTAAGGATCGTGATGGGCGGGTCGGCAATTCGTGACGGCTGTTATGTCGCTCCAGGTGTGGTCGTCGTTCCTCCGGCGTATATCAATGTCGGTGCGTTTGTTGACGAGGGCACGATGGTCGATAGTCACGCTCTTGTGGGAAGTTGTGCTCAGATCGGTAAGCGTGTTCATCTGTCGGCGGCAGCTCAGATCGGCGGCGTGCTTGAGCCTGTGAATGCGACGCCGGTAATTATCGAGGATGATGTTCTCGTCGGCGGCAATACAGGAGTTTACGAGGGCACGATCGTTCGGGAAAGAGCGGTGCTGGCAAGCGGCGTTATCTTAACGCGGTCGACACCGGTATTTGACTTGCCGAACAGCCGGATCATTAAATCGATCGACGGCGGCTCGCTCGAAATTCCCGCCGGTGCCGTCGTTGTCCAAGGCTCACGAGCCGTCTCAAGCGGCTTTGGCAAAGAAAATGGCCTCTCAATATATTGTCCGATCATCGTCAAGTACCGTGACGAAAAGACAGATGCGTCCACGAAATTAGAGGACTATCTGCGATAGGAATTTCTCGCTAAGTCGCGAAGAACGAAAAGGAAGACAAGATGAACGATCATGGCTCGAACGATTGGTTAACCGGAAAAGCTCATCAGGCGATGATCGAGAATGGCTTTGAGCCTGAATTTTCGCCTGAGGTTTGGGGTCAGGTGAAAGCCATACAATCGCGAGCCGCGGCGGTTGCCGATGGTGAAGTGAAAGATCTGCGGTCACTGCTTTGGTCGTCGATAGACAATGAAACCTCGCGTGATCTGGATCAGATAGAGTTTGCCGAGATGCTGCCAAATGGTGATATTCGCGTGCTAGTCGGCATAGCGGATGTCGATGCGTCGGTTGCGAAAGACTCGCCGATAGACAAACACGCCGCTCAAAACACTGTAACTGTTTACACCGAGAGCAAGATATTCCCAATGTTGCCCGAGGAGCTTTCGACCGATCTCACGTCATTAAATGGGGACGTTGACCGCCACGCTGTCGTTGCCGAAATGATCGTCAAAGATAGCGGTGATGTGCCGGAGAGCACGTTTTACAGGGCGTTGACGCACAATTATGCAAAGCTTGATTACGAGAGCATTGGTTACTGGATAGACGGAAAAAGCGATGTGCCGCCCAAAGTTGCGAATACCGCGGGGCTCAAAGAGCAGCTTGAGTTGCAGCAGCAGGCAGCCGTCAGATTGCAAAAATACCGAACTTCGAAAGGTGCTCTCGATTTTGAATCGATCGAATCGACGACCGTGGTCGAGAACGGACAGATCAAAGGTTTGAAGTCGGTCGAGCCAAATTCGGCACGCAAACTGATCGAGAATTTCATGGTCGCGGCAAATGTCGAGATGGCCGAGTTTCTGGAAAATCACAACGCTCTATCGCTACGCCGTGTTGTTAATTCGCCAAAAAATTGGGAGGGCATCGTCAGGATAGCTGCGGAATATGGAGCGCATTTGCCGGCCGAAGCGGACCAGAAAGAGCTTTCAATTTTTATCGAGAAACGTAAGGCTGCGGACCCTGACCATTTCCCAGATTTATCGCTTTCTATTATCAAAAATATCGGCAGCGGCGAATACGTCGTTCAACGGCAAGGCGAAGATGCCGGCGGGCATTTTGGCCTCGCGGTACGTGATTACGCTCATTCGACGGCTCCGAATCGCCGCTTTACAGACATTGTCGTCCAGCGTCTTGTTAAAGGCGTGATCGGTAGCGGCACGTCGCCGTACACAGGCGAGGAACTTGATGCCATCGCCCAGCACGCCAACGATCAGGAACGCGCCGCGCGTAAGGTCGAGCGTAAAATGCGTAAGATCGTCGCGGCTACAGTGATGCAGCGGCACATTGGCGAGAATTTTGACGCGATCGTTACGGGTGACACGCCCGCCGGAGTTTTCGCACGCATCCTGCGACCGCCGGTCGATGGGCGTATCGTGCAAGGGCAGGACCACGTTCGTGTCGGCGACAAGATCGGCGTTCGGCTGCTGTCTGCAAATACAAGCAACGGCTTTATCGACTTTGCGGTCAGCCGTTAACACACTTCAATTTTCAACTCGCTATCAAATTGGCTAAGATAGAGGTGAGGTATTACCGAAATGGCTGAAAACGAAGGCGAAAAAGATCAAAAACACGGCTTGAAAGATAGCATTACCGGATTTGGACAGGCGATCATCGGTGAGATCGAGACGCTTGCGGGCGTTATAAATGCCGATCCGCTGGCTCAGGCAGAGGGCGAATTTAACGTCGAGGTCGGCACGATACGTGACGATCTGGAACACGAAAAGGACGAGAAATAGGCGGAAAAATAGGTAATGAGGCCTGCGAGGAGGATGAAAGATTTTGTTTTACCACGGCGAATGCGCGGTCTGCAGCCGACGCTGATACGGCAGTTTTTCGAGCGTGCGCTGCCGGACAGCATCAATTTCGGGCTGGGCGAGCCGGATCTGCCGACGCCGCAATTCTTGCGCGAAGAGGCCGCCCGCGTCGTTCTCAATGAACAAAACGGTTACACATCGCATCCGGGCATTCCGGCTCTACGCACGAAGATCGCAGAGCAATACCCGCACTTGGATCTGCCGATGAGCGGCGTTGTCGTGACGGTGGGGTCGCAAGAGGCTATGACCGATGCATTTATGTGCGTCGTTGACGAAGGCGATGATGTGCTGCTGCCAAACCCGAGCTTTCCGGCGTATGACGCCTGCACGCGGATTGCGCAGGGAAATCCGGTCTATTACCGGTTGCCTGCGGATAAGGATTTCGCGTTTGATATCAAGGAATTTAAGAAAGCGATCACGCCGAAGACAAAAGCGGCGGTCGTAATCAGCCCTTCGAATCCGACAGGGAAAATATTGACGCCGGACGACCTCAAACAGATAGCAGAGGCATTGGATGGCACGGGAATTTATCTGATCTCGGACGAGATATACAGCGACCTGTATTTTGGCGAGCGTCCGCATTCGGCGTCGGAGTATTACGATAAGACGATCATTGTCAGCGGTCTATCAAAATCGCTCTCGATGACCGGCTGGCGAATGGGCTGGGCGGCAAGCAAGGACGCTGAGATCATGCAGGCTATCCAGGTACTGCACGGATTTACGACCGTATGCACGTCAACGATCACGCAGAAAGCCTCGTTGCTAGGATGGACGACTGAAGCAGAAGTTGCGAAACAGAATGCCCGTGATATTTACAAACAACGCGGAGAATTTATCGTCGATCTTTTTGATAAAGAGCTTGGCCTAAAAGCCACTTCGCCCGAAGGAGCGTTTTACACGATGCTCGACGTTCGCAGTCTCGGCGATGACATCGAGATCGCTGAAAAGTGTTTGGCAAATCGAGTTGTGACCGTGCCGGGCGTTGCATTCGGCGATGAAGCGAAAGGATTTTTGCGAATATCGTTCTGCAATACCCAAGAGAAGATGGCCGAAGGGGTAAGGCGGATGAAAGAGGCTCTTATCTAAATAGCTAGACTTTTTAGTTATCCTTCCATATTGTAGGGAATAGCTTTCCGGCATCTTCAGGACTAATCGCCACACCTACTTTTTCTAAAGCACGAGCCAATGCCACGTCTTTAGATCCAGCCATTTCGGCACCGGTTGGCAAAATTAATTCGTCAGGTGTAATGCCCACATGTTCCAGACTCTTACCATCAGTCATTATTACATCGGCGTCAGTAATACATATACCGTAGAAAACGAGCCTATCCGTTCCCATTTTCATAGAAACAGATTGTGATTCCATTACTGCTCCGGCGGTTTTATCACCGATCACTGATCCTCGTTTTTCAATTTGAATCAGTCTTGACAGGATCTCGGAGCAAGATGCGGAACCACTGTCAACCAATATAACTATATTGCCGTTAAAGGTTGTCGTCTTTTTTGGATTTGTTTTGGAGACCTCTGTTTCTTTTCGTCGTCTGACATCGGCGATTTTTACTTCTTTATCGAAAAGATAACTTGCTAACCGTTCCATCGTTTTGACATAACCGCCGGGATTACCCCGCAGATCAAGTATGAGATTACGGCTTCCATTTATCCTTTCTGCCATAATGCTATCGACCTGATCAGCATCAAACGAAAAACTCGGCATTCTCCATATCGTGGCATTACCCACTTTTTGAAATCGATGAACCTCACTTCTGGATTCATTTTCGGATTCTCTTATTAGACTATTTAAGTCAAAAGCGTCGGTTAGATCAGTTATACGTTTGGTTTGCGTGATCTTTGTAACGACCTCTATCTGTCTGCTCTCAGAGCCGGGACCTTGAACAACGATAGCCATCTTTGCTCGCGGGCTGATTTGATAGTAGTAATAATTCATTTTCCACATTTCTGACCGAGTCGGTTTGAAGCCGTTTACAGAAATTATGGTATCTCCTACTTTAAGTCCCTTTTTCTCTGCATCACTCTTTGGTTTAACAGCAATAACATAGGGAGTGTCACCGATAATCCCCATTTGCCAGCCATACTCGATTTTTACTGATCTCTCCGGCGGATAGAAAAACGTATGGGAATCATTTAGATCTACTAATGCCTGGGCGATTATTGAAAAGGCACTATCTAATGTGGTCGCATTTTTGATCTTTTCACCTGCAGTTTTAAATCTTTCATCAAGCTTCATACC
>JAYVOS010000124.1:0-8159 GCA_043757775.1 Chloracidobacterium sp.
GCGTGACCAAAAACAAATACGCGTTTATCCCGCCGATGATCGGGCTTGAGTCTGGGGATAGTGTGCCGAGATCACTGGATGCCCGCTTTTCTGAACTCAATGCGGCGAATCCCGTTTCGAAGGGCCGATTAGGATTGATCGAAGTAGCGTCCGAGCCGTCCGTCGCGTAGAAATAGATAATATGTACGCCGGGTTGGAGCTGCGGCGGTGTAGCATTCGCTGTCACCGTTGTTGCCGTGCTGCCGGTATTAGCCGCTTTTGTCCACGATCCGTTGGTTGTATCCATCTGAAAATAGATGTTCTTTGGCGGCGGAGTGGTCGGCGAATATGTCGAGGTCGCCGTCAGGGTGAAGATCGGCGTCTGATTGGTCGTATTGTTCGTCGCCGCTGTGATAGACGTGTTGAGCGGGATGGCGTTTGTCGGAAAAGGCGTGATGACCGCCACGTCGCCCGTCGTCTGATATGGCACGTAAACCTTATTAGTGAATAGGTTGACGGCGACATCTCGGGGATTCGAACCTGCGGGTATCAAAGTCTGCAAGGTGTTATTTGTCCCGTCGATCATGGTTACCGTTTGGCCGTTAATATTTGTGACATAAATCTTGTTCGTTGATAAGTTGACGGCAACCGCTGTCGGATTGGCTCCCGCGGCCACGGTTTGCGTCGTGTTATTCGTCCCGTCGATGATCGTTACATTTGCACTGCCGTTATTACCGACATAGATCTTATTGGTGATCGGATTGACCGCTAGGGACCTAGGAGCTGTGCCGACCGCGACAGTCTGCGTCGAGTTATTTGTTCCATCGATTACAGTTACATTATTGCTGGTCTCATTCACGACGTAGATCTTATTAGTCACCGGATTGACCATAACGGCACGGGAGCCTGAGCCCGCTGCTACCGTCTGCGTCGTATTATTAGTGCCGTCAATGACAGTCACATTGGTACTACTGACATTCGCGACATAAATCTTATTTGTCACCGGGTTCACAGCTACGGCTGCCGGGCCAGTACCCGCCGATACGGACTGCGTCGAATTATTGGTCCCGTCGATCACGGTTACGGTGCCAGTGACGAGGTTGCTCCGGTTGGCAACGTAGATCTTATTGGTCACCGGATTGATCGCCACGGCGGAAGGTTGAATGCCCACTCCTACCGTTGCCGTCGTGTTATTCGTGCCGTCTATAACGGTTACGCTATCGCCCCCGGCACCATCGAAGTTGTTTGCGACATAGATCTTGTTCGTTATAGGGTTTGCTGCCAAAGCCACCGGCGTCGTGCCGACAATAACTGTTTGCGTGGAATTGTTCGATCCATTAACGACCGTGACACTGTTACCGGTCTGATTTGCCAAGTAGATGTTGTTCGTTACCGGATTAAGGGCAACTGCAATGGGGGCTGCGCCTGCAGTCACCGTTGCAGACGTATTTGAATCGCCGCTGACCACGGTCACGGCGCTCGAACCTTGAAGAGTAAAATATGCCTTATGAGTTACCGGATTGACCGCCACGCGATAAGGAGATGAGCCAACAATCGGCAGCGTCTGCGTCGCGTTATTCGACCCGTCTATCACCGTCACGTTATTGTTGATGCCATTATTGGTGAGGCTATCGCCATAATTAGCAACGTAGATCTTATTGGTGATCGGATCCACCGCCACGTCGCTGGGATTTCTGCCAACCGTAACTGCCTGCTGCACGTTCGTCACTCCGTCGATGATCGATAGGCTGCTGTTGGCTGTACTGGTGCCGTTATTATTGGCGACATAGATCTTATTTGTCACCGGATTGACCGCCACGGAAGCAGGGCCTACGCCAAGCGTAACTGTTTGGGTGGTGTTATTCACCCCGTTAATGATCATCAAGTTCCCGGGCGTTGATCCACTACCTGTGGAATTAGGAACGTAGATCTTATTCGTCACCGGATTCACTGCTACTGCACCAGAAGGGGTAAAGCCTGGTGTAACAGGGATAGCTACGGTTGAATTATTCGTTCCGTCAATGACCGTTACACTGGCGCTGCTCTGATTAACAACGTATATTTTATTCGTCACCTGATTGACAGCCACGGCTTGTGGGCCGGTGCCAACCGCCACCGTCTGCGTCGTGTTATTGCTGCCATCGATCACAGTCACGCTACTGTTCCCACTAGTGAGGTATATCTTATTCGTCACCGTATTGACCGCGATGCCACCCGGAGCCCCAACAACCGGAATTGTCTGCGTTGTGTTAGTTGTGCCATCGATAACCGTTACATTGTTGGAAAAACTAGTTACGTAGATCTTATTCGTCACCGGATTGACCACCAACGCAATGGGTGATGTGCCGACCGGCACCGTTTGCGTAGTATTATTCGTCCCGTCGACGATCGTCACATTGTTTGCACCCTGACCCGAACAAGACATATAGATCTTATTCGTCACCGGATTGACCACGATGGCATTGGGTATGAACCCGGTGGTGACATTGCCAAGGATATAATCGGCCTTAACTGTGTTGACATAGTATGAGAACGCAATCGCGGCTACGACAGCGATCGCCGGTAATAGGTTCCTTATTTTTCTTAATTGCAAATAACTTTTATTCATTTTTCTCCTGGATCTGTGCGTTTTATTGACGGCGAACGCTGCGCGAAATTTATCCTTCACCACATACGCAAGAAAAATCGGATTTAGAGGTCAAATATTCGTAAATTTCTTTGCTTTTATTTTTTCTTGCTTTAAAATCAACCAAACCGCCGTCTAAAGCGTTTATGGATCGAACAAACGACATTACAGGGCTCCTATCTGAGTATAAAAACGGGAACCGTGCCGCTCTGGATGAGCTTTTTCCGCTTATTTACGACGAGCTCAAACGGGTCGCGGCAAACAAACTTAAAAATGAACGCTCCGATCACACATTGCAGCCGACCTCGCTTGTCCATGAGGCATATTTGCGCCTTATCTCGCAGGAGTCGGTGGACTGGCAGGATCGCGTGCATTTTTTTGGGCTTGCGGCGGAGATGATGCGGCGGATATTGACTAATCACGCGAAATCCCGAAATGCAGATAAACGCGGTGGTAAAAATCTTAGGATCGAACTGGATGAGGCTGTTATTTTTGCAACTGGCAGAGATGTCGATCTGATCGGCCTCGACGAAGCGTTGACTGAGCTTGAAACGGTTGACGCCGAACAAGCGAGGATCGTCGAGCTGAAATTTTATACCGGCCTCAAAGTCGATGAGATCGCCGGGTTGCTGGGCATTTCGGAATCCACAGTGAAACGCGAGTGGCGGATGGCAAAGGCCTGGCTGTACGAAAAATTGAAAAGCTAAATGGCAGACCGGACAAAATTAAAAGAAATATTTGACGCGGCTGTCGGTCTTGGGGACGTCGAGCGAGCCTCGCTTATCGCTAGCAGGTGCAATGGCGACGGCGAGATGCGCAGCGAATTGGAAAGGCTGTTGGCGGCGGACGACGCGGCCGGCGGATTTCTCGAAAGCTCGCCCTTTGACGAATCACTGGGCAGCCTCGCTGAAATTCGAACGCGAAACTTTATCGGACAGAAGATCGGTGCTTATCAAATCGAGCGCGAGATAGGTGTAGGCGGCATGGGCACCGTTTTTCTCGCGACGCGGGAGATCGGTGAACTGCGGCAGAAAGTGGCGCTAAAAATCGTTCATCAGGGTGCCCATTCGAAAGAGATCGTTCGACGGTTTTTGATCGAGCGTAAAATTCTCGCCGGACTCGAACACGCCAGCATCGCTCGCCTGATCGACGCCGGAGAAACGGCTGACGGGCTGCCTTTTTTGGTGATGGAATACATCGACGGTAAGCCGCTCGATGAATATTGCCGTGCGGAAGATCTCTCGATCGAAAATTGTCTGCACCTTTTTCGCAAGGTGTGCTCGGCGGTCGCGTATGCTCACCGGCGGCTCGTCATCCATCGCGATCTCAAACCGTCAAACATTCTCGTCACGCCGGACGGCGAGCCAAAATTGCTCGATTTCGGCATTGCTAAACTGCTCACACCTGCTGACGCAGACACGCCACAGACGGCGACACTAATGAACCTCCTGACGCCCGCCTACGCCGCGCCGGAGCAGATACGAGGTGAGCTAGTGACGACCGCAACGGACGTTTACAGTTTGGGGATCATTCTTTACGAATTGCTGGCCGGGGTTCGCCCGTTCTCATTTGGAAATAAAAATTATCAGGAGATCGTCCGCGTCATTTGCGAGACAGAGCCGCCAAAGCCGAGCGAGGCTCAAACGCTGGAAAACAAGCCGTTAACTGACCATAACAAAAATGTCAGCACCGAAAAGCAGTTAACCGGACGTTTCAAGACGGGCAACCTCAAAAGTTTACGCGGCGATCTCGATAATATTATCCTCAAGGCTCTGCGCAAGGACCCGGAGCGTCGGTACCAGGCGATCGAGCAGTTTAGCGACGATATTGACCGTTACTTGCGTGGCCTGCCGGTCTCGGCTCGGCCTGACACGTTTACCTATCGAGCCAGTAAGTTTTTTGAACGCAATCGCATTGCGGTGATTTCGTTTGCGATAATTTTACTTGCCTTAGTTGGTGGAATTTTGGGAACAACGTGGCAAGCCATTCGCGCCGCTCGACAACAGAAAATTGCTGAGCAGCGATTTTCAGAGGTGCGCGAACTCGCTAATAATGTTGTCTTTAAATATCACGATGAGATTGCGAAATTTTCTGGTTCGACGGCTTTACGCGAGCAATTGGTTCAGGATGCGGTTCGGTATCTCAACAATTTAAATGCCGACGAAAATGATGATAATCTGCTCAAACTCGAAACAGCGCGGGCATATCAGAAAATTGGTGACGTTCAGGGCAGACCTTACACGGCGAATTTAGGTAAATCGGATGATGCTCTAATTAGTTATCAAAAATCTATAGACATTCTGGAAAAAGCAAGCGCAAATTCTCCAACCGAAGTTGATTTAAAGCGTGAACTTGTCATTTCGCTAACAAGATTAGCGTCTTTGAATATTCGTCTGCGCAATGCCGAAAATGCTTCAAAGCAAGCAGATAAAGCGTTGACACTGCAAACGGAAATTAACGCAGCGGAAGCAGATTCGGCGGAAAACAGACTCGCTCTCGCGGACGTTTATTCGGTAAAGGCAGACACGATGGTTCAACCTTTGGCTGAAAAAATCGAAATTTATCAAAAAGCTGGCGAATTACTGAAAAATTTACCGAATATAACACCTGATATACAGCGCTTAGTGACTCGAATCAATCAACGAATTGGCACAAATTTTATCTGGATGGGCGATGAATTTGTGGAAAAAAACGATCAACCAAATGCACTTGACAGCTACCGTAAAGCCTTGCAATATAACGAAAAAATGTTTGAATCGGTTAAATCCGAAATCGTGATAGGAGGCACAAGTCAGAATTTGGAGCGAAACAGAGCAAGCAGTTACGGAAATTTGGGTGAAAATTACTTCAAACTCGGCGAAAGAGAAAAAGGCTTGGCAATGTTGTTTAAAAACCTCGAAATTTCACTTGCACTTGCACAAGCCGATGATAAAAATACCGAAGCAAACATTGATGTTTCTAATGTTTACGTCAGTTTCGCCGACGCATATGAAAAGTTTGGTGATTACGAAAAAGCAATTCAAGCAAACCAAAATGCTTTGCACTTATTGGAAAAAGTTTATGCTTCTGACACAAAGAACGGCGAAATTTCAAACGGGATGGTCTTGCGGACAAAGCAAATTGTCAGATTGTTCGAAAAAGTAAAAAGGATGAATGAAGCGAAAGTTTATCGGACAAAATTGGCCGAAATGTGCAAACTTGATATTAATACTGTCTACTGTAAATAGAAAATTACCTCCCGAGCCATCATCCGATAATGCCTAAATACGAACTAAATAATCTGGCAGTTTCAAAATTTGATTATGCCTAATAACAGCGGTAAGCTTTAACAATACGAGAAAGTCGACCTCAATTAAAACACGATCCGAAGGAGAAGATGAGAATGATTAAATCATTATTGATAAGTTGTTTTATTTTTTTGGCAATTGTTGCCGCACACGCTCAGGTCACCAAGATCCCTACGAAGCAGGGTGACATACAGAAAATGGTCCAAGTAAGGCCGTTGTCGAGATCCGTCGTCCTGCCCGATGCCGAAAAGATCAAATTGATTAAAACTGCACTCAAAGGAAAAGTGTCGGAAAGCAAAACTTACTCGCTTACGCTGCCCATTAAGTTGGACACCCGCAATTCTTACATCGATGGCAAGGCAAATATGCATTTTGATTGGGCAGCGGAGGTTTCATCGGCAGACAATTTTACGGATTTCGATAAGGACGGCAAAGTAGATCCTCGAATACGTGTGTTTTATAACGCTCCGACGCCAGGATATTACGTTTTCGATTTCACAATTGAAAATAAGTACTCCCCCAGCGGGACACCAATGCTATTCCAAAATCTTTTTGTTGATTCGCAGACAAAACCAATGGAACAAGGCGTACAGCATCAGCTTTTTATTACTGACATCAAAAATGCCGGCTGGAATTTGATAATGCTTGAAAGCAAGACCGGAATCTGGAAATTTTATTCGGTGGAAATTTCACAATTCAAATAGAAAGAGTAATGAATTATCGTGAGCATATCTTAGCAATAGTTGCGGTTAGCCTAACTGTCAAAGAGACCGAGGATCAAATTAAGGAGAAATCAAACAATGGCGACAAGCGCAGAATGGCATGAAGATTACGACAAAATGAGCGAAGGGTCGCGAAACTTTTCGAGGGCGATCAAGAGCGTCCAAGAGGAGCTCGAGGCGGTCGATTGGTATAACCAGCGTGCCGAACAGACGACCGACAAACAGCTCAAAAAGATACTCGAACACAACCGCGACGAAGAGATCGAGCACGCTGTGATGGCTCTCGAATGGCTCCGCCGCTCGACGCCTAAATTTGACGAGCACATGAAAACGTATCTTTTTACCGAGGGCGATATTTTAGAGATCGAGAAAGAAGCAAAGTAATGTCGACTAAGTCACCGCATTCTACAAATACTTCAACGTAATTCGTTATTTCGGCTCCTTGTATACGGCACCGTTTTTCATTACGAAGACGGTGCTTTCCATTTTCCGGATGTTTTTGAGCGGGTCACCTGAGACGGCGACGATGTCGGCGGTTTTGCCTGTTTCGAGTGAGCCGATGGTTTTGTCGAGGCCAAGTAGCTTGGCACCGCTGAGCGTTCCGGCGACGATCGAGTCCATCGGACGCATTCCGCCCCATTCGACCATCAGCGTAAATTCGTGAGCGTTTGTCCCATGAGGGATAACGCCCGCGTCGGTACCGAGAGCGATCTGGACGTGATTTGCGATGGCGATCTTGATGCCGGTTCGCATCGCGGCAGCGGCGGCGAGTGCCTTTTGTCCGCGAAGTCCGGTCAGCACTCCGGTTTTCGCCATACGCTCGACGCCCTCGCCAGCCATCAGCGTCGGGACGAGAAACGTGCCTTTAGCCGCCATCATCTTGGCTCCCTCTTCGTCAAGAAAAGAGCCGTGCTCGATGGAGGCTACACCTGCGCGGACGGCGAGTTTGATGCCCTCGGTGCCGTGGGCGTGGGCGGCGACCTTGCGTTCGAGCTTGTTTGCTTCGTCAACTACGGCTTTCATCTCTTCGTAGGTGTACTGCGTCGCACCGACCGCATCGCCTTCGGACAAGACGCCGCCGGTCGCACAGATCTTGATGACGTCAGCACCGTATTTTATCTGGTAACGGACGGCTTTTCGCACCTCGTCAACGCCATCAGCAACGCCTGTTTTGTAATCATTATCGGCAAGCCCCGGCTTGTAGCCGTTCTCATCGCAATGTCCGCCGGTGATGCCGAACGAATGTCCGGCGGTGAGGATACGCGGGCCCGGGATCCAGCCTTCGTTAATGGCTTTGCGGATCGCCATGTCGTCAAAATTTGGGGCTCCAACGTTTCGGATGGTCGTAAATCCGGCCATCAAGGTCTTTTTCGCATTCTCAACGGCGAGAATCGCAGTGAACGATTGATAGTCGCGGACATCAGAGTTATTTTGCTCAGGGTCGCCGAGGACGCGCCCGACGATGTGGGTATGTGCGTCAATAAATCCGGGCATTATGGTCGCGTCACCGAGGTCGATAACTTTAGCCCCGGCGGGCACGGCGAT
>JAYVOS010000125.1:0-8159 GCA_043757775.1 Chloracidobacterium sp.
GGATTTTCTCGAGCTTCGCGACCTTGCAGAGGAAGAGCCGCTCGAGATCGAGGCGTCGAAATACGACCTCAATTACATCAAACTCGATGGCAACATAGGCTGTATGGTCAATGGTGCGGGCCTCGCGATGGCGACAATGGACATCATCAAGCTCGCGGGCGGCGAACCTGCAAACTTTCTCGACGTAGGCGGAGGTGCTTCGCAGGAGCGTGTCGAACAGGCGTTCAAGATCCTGCTAGCCGACAAAAACGTCAAAGCCGTGCTGATCAACATTTTCGGTGGCATCGTCCGCTGCGATATGGTCGCGAGCGGCGTTGTCGCGGCCTACAAGAACCTCGGCATCTCGATCCCGATCGTCGCCCGTCTCGAGGGTACTAACGTCGAAGAAGGCCGACGCGTCCTGCGCGAATCCGGCATCGGCATCCAAACCGCCGAAGGTATGCAAGACGCCGCCGAAAAGGTCGTCGCAGCCGCTGAGTAAGATATTTTTGCCACGAATTACACGAATAGCACGAATCAAGAAGGTTTCTTCTAATTCGTGCTATTTGTGTAATTCGTGGCTAACTTTCTTTCCTATACCTTAACGTAGATATTCTTTCGATACAGTAGCCACATCAGGAACAGCCAAAAGAGGATAAAGCTGATGGCATATGCCAGTGAGGCATCGATGGGGTTCCAGAGAGGCAGGTAAACGTGGTTCATCACCCAACGCTGGATCGAGATGAGCTGGCCGTCTGGGCCGGTGACGCGGTAGGCGGCGATCATGCGGGCGAAGAGGCCTGTAAAAACGAATAGTGCGAGGGCGTTCGAACCAAAGATCTCAAATGGCTTCGCCCAGTTACGGTAGCCTTTGATGTCGATCAGCCAGTAGCAAAAACCGAGTGTCAACAGTGCGATCCCGGTTGTCGCAAGCACATAAGAGCTTGTCCAAAGCGCTTTATTCATCGGGAAATAGCTGTTCCAAATGAGACCAAGAGCGAGGAGCTCGACGCCGAAGAAAAATAAACCGCCAACTTTGTTAAGTTTGTTAGCATTGGCATCCGGCGGAGACCCTGTCGCTACCGCTCCCGGTTCTGACATGAGCCATCGTCCTGTCAGTACGCCCGAAATGCAAGTTACTATCGCCGGTATGGTCGAGAGAATGCCTTCGGGGTCGTAAACTTTGCCCGAACGCCAAATGTGATTTTCGGTTAGTATCGAGCGGTCTATGTATGCGGCGAGATTGCAGGCTTTGTCGCTGATGCTGGTTATGTCGCAGCCAGGAACAGGAATCACGGTCATCACAAGCCAGTATCCGAGCAGCAACACGACCGCGATGCCGACCTGCTGTTTCCAATTTGTATGCAGAAATATTAGCGATGTGACTAGATAACAAACCGCGATCCGCTGGAGCACCCCAAAAATGCGCAGCGTGCCGTAATTGTAAGGCACGACATTATATCCGGCGAGATTTAGCCCCGCAATACCGAGCAAACCTAAAACGCACAAAACAGCCGCGACCTTATAATTTCTCAGCAGTAGAAATAATATAGCCGCTGCAAATGCGAGCCAGACCAATATCTTTATTGCATCAGGAGCATCGGTCGCTTGGAACTGAAAAAATGGGGTGATCGAGATCGCCGCTCCGAGCAAATATATAGACGCGGAACGTGAGATGATCTTCCAATAGGCTTTAGCGTCAGGCTTTTCAGTGACGCGTTTGCCAAGAGAGATCGAGATCGACACGCCTACGATAAATAGAAAAAATGGAAATATCCAATCGGTGGGCGTCAGGCCGTTCCATTCAGCGTGATCCAGCGGCCAATAGACAGGCGACGTACCGGGATTATTGACCAAAACCATTCCCGCGATGGTCATGCCGCGAAATACGTCTAGTGAGATCAGTCTGTCAGTTCCCTCGTTCATTTTTCATCACCCAAATAAATAAGAAATATTTGCCCAAGATTAAAGCAGATGACGCGGATAAGAATTTGCTAGATCATTTCTTTGTATCTGCGTTATTCGCGGCTAAAACTGCTTTCTTACCAGCCTTCGCGATCCCGCAGCCGCGTGATGTGTGCCGTGTGGTGCAGCGAATGCCATGCATACAAAGCCAATGCACCCTCCAGCGGCCAGTTGCCGGTTTCGGGGTGGATGAATTCGCGTTTGAAGTCATCGTCCGACATTGATTCGAGCAGGGCGACCCAACGCGTGTGGATGGCATCGACCATTTTCAAAGATACGTCGATCGGTAATTTGCTGTCGCCAAGCTCAGCCCAACGGTCTTCCCAATATGGTTTGATGGTGGGGGTTTCGTCCTCGGTCAGAGCGAGTTTGAAACGCGTCAGCGAATTAGAATGGCTATCCGCAACGTGATGAACAGTCTGACGAACAGTCCAACCGTCGGGCCGGTATCTTGTGTCAATTTGCTCGTCATTTAGGCCAGCAACAGCATCTCGTAAACGCTGCGGAAGGGCCGTGATCGTTTTTATTCGTACAGAGCGAGAGGCACGGGAAACTTCGTAATTACGGTCAAATTCGCCTATCGGAAATCTTAGATCGTTAGACATAATTCTTCGTTCGAAGTGCAAGCTTTAGCTTGTTTTACTAAGGCAAAGGTACAAGCTAAAGCTTGCACTCTAAACCTTACCCTCCAAAATAATTCTCAAACCGAGTAAATTCCTTGAGGAATGCGAGTTTGACCGTGCCGGTCGGGCCGTTTCTTTGTTTTGAGACGATCAGATCGGCCATGCCTTTGTTTTCCTCGGTCTCGTTGTAATAATCTTCGCGATAGATAAACGCGACGACATCGGCGTCCTGCTCGATACTACCCGATTCGCGAAGATCTGACATCAAAGGCTTGGGCGGATTACGAGCCTCAGGTGCACGCGAAAGCTGCGATAAGGCTACTACCGGCACATCCAATTCTTTAGCGATGGACTTTAACTCGCGCGAAATTTGCGAAACTTCTTGCTGGCGGTTTTCATTCCGGCGAGTACTGTTTCCGCCCATTAATTGAAGATAATCGATCACGATCAGGTCAAGCTGCTTATTTTCAGCGGCGAGACGGCGACACTTTGCGCGTATCTCAAGTGCCGAAATTCCCGGCGAATCGTCTATAAATATCCGTGCCTCTGAGAGAGTCGCAATCGAACCTGCAAGTCTCTCCCATTCGTTAGTCATCAGATGTCCGGTGCGAAAGCGATGAGCATTGATACGAGCCTCGGATGCGAGCATACGAGTTACGAGCTGCTCCTTAGACATTTCGAGTGAAAACACGGCAACGACTGCATTCGCATGCAAAGCCGCGTTTTGCGCCAGCGTCAGGCATAGCGCCGTTTTGCCCATCGACGGACGTCCGGCGACAATGATGAGATCGGTTCGCTGCAAACCCGAGGTCATTTCATCAAGCTCTTTGAATCCGGTCGTAAGGCCCGTGATGCCGGTACCCTCGCCTTTGGCGTACTCTTCGACACGGGCGAGCACACGCCTTGCGACCGGTTCGATACGCGAAAAACTTTGCGTCGTGCGTGCCTCGGCTATCTTAAATATCGCTCGCTCTGCGTTGTCGAGTATCACCTCGGCATCGTCTTCCTCCGCCAATGCCTCGCCGGTGATGGCATTGCAGGTGCGGATCAGATTGCGGACGACTGATTTGTCGCGGACAACCTTGATGTACTCCTCGACATTGGAAAAATGCGGCAGGCCAAATGTGAGATTAGTGATCGTGGTGATGCCGCCGATAGATTCGAGCGATCCTTCTTTTTTAAGCTCTTCTCCTATCAGAATAGGGTCGATCTGCTTTTGCTTTTCAAAAAGGGCGATCATCGCCGCGAAAACACGACGATTTAGCGGCGAATAAAAATCCTCCGCCTTGAGATGCTCCACGGCCTGAGCGATCACAGCGTTATCCAGCAAGATCGCCCCTAAAATAACGCGCTCGCTCTCGTCACTGCTGGGCAGCGGCTTTTCTAAAAATTGCTCTCGTCGTGAATCAGGAAAAACGCTTGCCATCGAGTGAAATTGCTCCAAATAATGAAAGGATGAAATGTAGTTTAATTGGAATTTATGACGTTGTCTAAAGGTAAAAAAGGAATCCTTTCAACCTCAAGTGCGACTGACATTTAGAGCAAAACAAAACCTAGGGTTTTGCTTACGCTTAACCCTAGGTTTCGATGTTTATCGCCATTAGCGATGTGCTTATTCAGCAGCCGTTTCTTCGGCAGCATCAACGGTCTCTTCTGCTACTTCTGCTGGTGCAGGAGCTGCTTCTTCGACAGCGGGTGTGGCTTCAGCTTTTGGCTTGCGTGCCGGTTTCTCAGCAACCTCGCCGCCTTCGGCAGTGACGGTCACAGGCACGTCCAAAGTAACTTCGCGGTGAAGCTTGACCTTGACGACGTATTCGCCGGTTTCCTTGATCGCATCCTTGAGGACGATCTTGCGGCGATCGATCTCGTAACCTTTGGCTTTGAGAGCCTCAGCGATATCCATCGACGTGACCGAACCAAAAAGCGTTCCGGCCTCGCCTGATTTGCGTTCAAAACTCAGCGAAATGGTTCCCATCTGGTCACGTTGAGCGTCAGCGGTCGCCTTTTCGACGGCTGCTCTCTTGAGCAGAGCCGCACGTTCCTGCTCGATCTGTTTGACGTTGCCCTTAGTTGCGAGCGTCGCAAGTGACTGCGGCAGCAGGTAGTTGCGTGCAAAACCGGCTTTGACCTTAACAATCTCGCCGCGTCCGCCGACGTGTTCAATGTCCTCGCGTAATAAAATAGTAGTTGTTGCCATGATAAATAAATCCTCCTGTTTTAGTCCGCAACGAACGGCAGCATTGCCATCGAACGCGCACGCTTGATCGCTGTGGCGATGCGGCGCTGGTCCTTAGCCGTAATGCCCGAGATGCGGCGCGGCATAATTTTGCCGCGTTCCGGCACGAACTGCCTCAACAGATCGACATCTTTCCAATCGACGTAATCCGGCACCATATTACGCGGCCGCCGACGTTGAAACGGTCTTCGTGGTCGGTCGCCGATGACGTCTTCGCCTACGCCAAGCCCGTTTCTATCATCTACAAAATCCATATCATTTTCTGCCATAAATTTCTCCTTGGTCGTAAATTATGAATCGTAAATGGTGAATAGAAAGCCTCTTTTCAAAAGAACTATTCACTATTCACTATCAACCATTAACTAGGCTTCCGCCTGCTCCTCCGTTGATGCTTCTGCCGCCTCTGCTGACGGACGGAACGACGCACGCTTGGCTGCACGAGCCTCGCGTTTTGCGTGAATTTTATCCGCTTTCTTACGGTCTTCGTCAACGCGAACTGTGATAAATCTCATGATGAGGTCATTAACGCGCATACGGCGTTCGAGCTCGAGGATCTCCTGTCCGGTGCCGTCAACTTCGAAAAGCACATAGTGGCCTTCGTATTTTTTCTGGATCGGATAAGCGAGGTTACGCTTGCCGATGTCGTCCATACGGACAACGGTTCCACCTTCTTTTTCGATCAATTTCCCGACAGCGTCGTTCAATTTCTCGATCTTGTCAGCTTCCGTCTCCGGATTGACGATATACATTACTTCGTATGTTCTATTTGCCATTTTCACTCCCTTCGGTCGTCGTTAATAGTAAATCGTCAATCGTGAATGGAAATCAAATTTCTTATTATTAACGATTTACAATTTACTAATTAAACTTTTGCATCGCGGCGTCAACGCCGTCAATAATGATCGTTCGCACTGCGTCGGCTGCAGTTTCTAATACATTTTCAAGCGTTTTGGTATCGCCCTTGGCGAAATTTTCCAAAACGAACCGGCTTGCATCGCTGATAGGATGCTCCGGCTGAATTCCAATGCGGAGCCGGATAAACTCCTGCGTTTTCAAACAATCGATGATCGATCTCAAACCGTTTTGTCCGCCGTGACTTCCCTGAGGACGGATTCGGATACTACCAAACGGCAGAGCTAGATCGTCCGAGATAACTATCAGCTTTTCGACCGACCGGTTATCTTTTGCAAGCAAGCCGCTTACTGCCTCGCCGCTGAGGTTCATAAACGTCTGCGGCTTTGCTAATTCAACAGTTCGATTATCAATTTCCGCACGTCCTATCAGCGAACGGCATTCGTCACGCAAAACCCGCGTCTGCAACTGGTTGGCGAGCAGATCGACGAGTATAAACCCGAGATTGTGCCGCGTTTTCTCATACTGCGGGCCCGGATTTCCGAGCCCGATTACGAGCCAATTGGTTTCAGACGCCATTGACATCAGATGCGGAAACTATTCCCCGCCTTCGCCATCAGCTTCGGCAGCAGGTGCTTCACCCTCAACTACAGGTGCTTCACCAGCTTCCGTCTGAGGTTCGAGATCAGCTTCCTTAACAGTAACTATCGTCGCGACGACCGCTTCCGGATTGTCATTGATCTCGATGCCAGCACCGACCTTGAGGTCAGCAACGTGCAGCGAGTGTCCAGCATCCAGTTCGCTCACATCAACGTCGATAGAATCCGGCGTATTTGCCGGTTCGCACAACACTTTGATCTCGCGCATCAACTGCGAAAGAACAGCACCGTCCTCTTCGAGACCTTTTGGATGGCCCGTCAAATGGATAGGAACCGTCATTTCGATCTTTTCGCCCTTAGCAAAACGGCGAAGATCCGCGTGGATCAGACGTCCGTGAAGGGCGTGGATCTGGCGATCCTGAAAAATAACATCGTTAATGCCTTCACCCTCGATATCGAGTCCGAAAACCGTGTTAACGCCCGAATCCGAACGGAGAATAGCCGCGAGATCTTTCAGATCAGCGGTTGCCGCAAGGCTCTCCGTGCCGCCGCCATAGACGATAACCGGGATCTTGCCCTCGACACGCAGACGGCGATTTGTATTCTTGCCGCGCGTTTCACGTTTTACTGCTTTTACAATTACTTTTTCTGCCATAATTCCTCTAGTTTAAAGTTCCAAGTTCAAGGTTGCTTTTCCAGTTCTTGACTTTGAACATGGAGCTTTGAACTTTGAACTAAATAAATAGTGACGAAACACTGGTCTCGTCGTGTATCGAATTGATCGCCGAAGCCAACAACTTGGCGACGCTCAAAACCTCTATCTTCCCACCCTCGACGAGCGGCAAACCGTTTTCGCTGATCGGGATAGTGTTAGTTACAATCACCTTTTTCAAATGCGAATTGCGAATGTTCTCGATCGCATTACCCGACAGCACACCGTGCGTAAAGCAAGCTGAGATCTCGTTAGCACCCGCTTTGTGTAGTGCCTCGGCGACCTTGCATATCGTTCCGCCGGTGTCGCACATATCATCGATTATCAAACAATTCTTTCCGCTGACATCGCCGACGATGTTCATCACGTCAGCCTCGTTTGCACGCTCACGGCGTTTGTCGCACAGTGCAAGTCCCGCATTCAGGCGTTTTGCATAAGCTCTAGCACGCTCGGCACCGCCGGTGTCGGGTGCGACGACGATCAGATTTTCGATCGGGTTCGCCTTGAAATAATCGACTACTATCGGAGCCGCATAAAGGTGATCCACCGGAATGTCAAAAAACCCTTGTATCTGCGATGCGTGCAGATCTATTGTCAAAACCCTGTGAGCACCGGCTTTGGTTATCACGTTCGAGACCAGCTTTGCCGAGATCGGAACACGCGGACGATCTTTTTTATCAGATCGTGCGTAGCCGAAATACGGGATCACAGCGGTGACACGTTCGGCCGAAGCCCTTATGAACGCATCGATCATTATCAGCAGCTCCATCAAATGACGATCTGACGGCGGACATGTCGGTTGGACTATAAACACATCCGAGCCGCGAACATTTTCGCCAATGCTGTAATTAAATTCCCCGTCAGAAAACCGCCCTGTCGTCGCTTTTCCTAATTCACAGCTGAGATGTCCGCAGATCTCCTCTGCGAGTGCCGGATGTGCAGTTCCCGAAAAAACTTTGATCTTTCCTGTGACGCTCATGCTGTTGTCAGTAGCCCACGCGTTAGCACGGGCAAGTCTCGCGATTCGTAAAACATGCCCATATTCACGTGCGGGCTTCTGAAAATAAAAAACGGGCTGTCTAAAATAGAGACAGCCCGTTCAAAATCAAAATTGGCTGGGGCGGGAGGACTCGAACCTACGAATGCCGGATCCAAAGACCGGTGCCTTACCACTTGGCTACGCCCCAATGCGA
>JAYVOS010000126.1:0-2225 GCA_043757775.1 Chloracidobacterium sp.
CCGACGAGACGACCGAGCTTGAGGCGATGCAGCGGCTGTGGGAGCACACAAATGCGTATGATGCTGAGAAAAATCCGCGTCCGTTTTTGAAGTATATGTTTTCGCGGGTAGTGTCGATCGCGTTTCTCTCACGCAAAACACATTTCAACCGCGACAACGAGCGTGTCACCGAATTTTCGCTCAACTCACTGCCAAAGCTGCCGCTCGAATCCGAAGACATCGACGAAGCCGCCATCATCGACCAGTTTCTGTATATCGTCGGCAAACGCCGGCCGCAGCTCGTCGGTTTTAACTCTGCCGAATCCGATCTGCAGGTGCTGATCCAGCGCGGCATCATCAACGAGGTGACCGCACCTGCATTTAACGAGCGGCCAAATAAACCTTGGGAAGGCCCCGATTATTTCGACTCGCGCAACAGCGAAGCGCATTTTGATCTGCTAAAAAAATTCTCTGGCGGGGCGATGACGCCGCGGCTCGATGAGATGGCAAAAATGTGCGGTTATCCGGGCAAGATCGACGTTAAGGGCGATCAGGTCACCGACCTCTGGCTGGCTCGTGACCTGACAAAGATCGTCGAATACAACCAGATCGACACGCTCAACACATACCTCGTCTGGCTCCGCGTTATCTATTTCGCGGGCCACCTTTCCGAAGAAGATTACCACAACGAACAAGAGCAGTTTCGTGAGTTTCTCGAAAACGAAATGCAAAAACCTGAGAAAGCATTCCTCGCAGATTTCCTCGATAAATGGCCTCTCTAATATATGGAATTCGGAAATATCTATAACGAAAACTGCCTCGAAACTCTGCGGCGGATGCCCGACGGTCTCATCGATATGACGATCACAAGCCCACCGTATGACAACCTGCGCGAGTATAATGGTTATCATTTTCCGATCGAGGAGATCGCCGCCGAGCTTTATAAAAAGACTGCTCCGGGCGGCGTCGTAGTATGGGTCGTCGGCGACAGGACGGTAAATGGAGACGAAACGCTCACCAGCTTTCGCCACGCGATCACGTTCAAAGAAGCCGGTTTTAAGGTCCACGACACAATGATCTACGCGAAAAAAAATCCCATTCCGGGCGATTGCGGCAAGCGTTACCGGCAGACGTTTGAGTACATGTTTTGCTTTAGCAAAGGCCAGCCAAAAACGTTCAACCCGATCACGGAACCCACAAAATCCGCCGGGCAAAAGATCACGGCGTTTCGCATTACCGGCAAGGGTCGCGGAAATGTCCCGGACGAAGACATCGGGCGTGAGATAAAATCCGAACGAAAGGTGAGCAACATTTTCGCCTACAATGTCGGCACTTCCAGTTCCGAGGATAAGATTGCATTCAAACATCCGGCGATCTTTCCCGAACAGCTCGCGACCGATCAGATCATTTCCTGGACCAACGAGGGCGACATCGTTTACGACTGTTTTATGGGCAGCGGTACGACCGCCAAGGTCGCGCATCTGCTAAATCGCCAATGGATCGGCTCCGAGATCTCATCCGCATACGTCGAGATCGCCGAAAAACGCCTGAGCCTCTACGTCGAAGAGCAAAATTTGTCCGCAGCTTAATAACAACCAAACTAAGCCCCAAAGCGTCTATATATTTGAGCCTTAGATTTGAGGGGAATGAGTATTATGAGATCTCTATTTTTCGCGGCGTTGCTCGCCGTATGTTTCACATTTGCAGTGTCGGCGCAGCCGCGCCCGATCGACCAAGGGCCGTCACCTGTGCCTGCGAACGCACCGAGTTCGTACGAGGCTCGTTACGAAGGCGGCGTTTTTGGTGCGAATGAAAAAGAAAAAGGCACGCTCAAATTTGACGACGCGGGCGAGAGGATCGTTTTTTACCGCAAAGACTCGCAAACGGAGATGTTTGCCATCCCATACACCGATCTGCTTACCATCTTTCCCGATACCAAGGTGGGACAGTCAACCACGGGCAAGGTCATCAGCCACGCTCCTGTGCCCGGTGCGGGACTCTTTGGGATGATGAATTCGAGCACGCGATACGTCAATATGACATTCGACGACCCTGAATTAGATAACAAAGGGACGGCGAGCTTTAAGTTTGACGGCAAAGAATTGCTGCGGACGTTTATTATAAAACTGGGAACCACGGCAAAGATGAAACAGCGCGGCGATGCTTTTTATCGTGCAAAAACGACTTCGCCGTTTTAATTGAGGTCGCCGAATCGGTGCTGTAGGATGGCAGTGATCGCGATCGAC
>JAYVOS010000127.1:0-2223 GCA_043757775.1 Chloracidobacterium sp.
TCTAACGAAAATAATTTTTTACAGAAAAAGGCGGAGAAGTCCCGCCTTTTTCTGTAAAAAATTATTTGTTATTTGAGTCTTATCAATTGCATTCCTTGCTTACACTCTTTGGGTGTATTATTCTTTTTCTTACCGGTTTTTAAATGTGTGGGTGCTTGTCAGTTGCTAGCGGACTGAGGTTTCTACTAAGAATTATTTTGACCTTTGGAGTTATTTAATTATGTCAGGAAAAGATGTGAACACCATGAAGATCGCGCCAAAAGTTTGGAAAAATGGTGTGTTTATTGACTGGGATGACGCACGCATCCATGTGATGTCGCATGTAGTCAATTATGGTTCAAGCGTGTTCGAAGGCATCCGTTGTTACGAGACTACTAAAGGTTCGGCAGTATTCCGGCTTCGCGAGCACATGCAGCGACTAGTCAATTCTGCAAAGATCTATCGAATGGACTCGGCTTTTACCAGAGATGAATTCTGTGATGCCGCAGTCGGTCTCATTGGGCAAAGTGGTCTCGAATCGTGTTATCTCCGTCCATTAATAGTTCGCGGTCTTGACGAAGACAAGCCGTCGTTTGGCGTAAACGGCATGAACAATCCCATTGATTCCTACATCGCAGCGTGGCAATGGGGCAAATATCTCGGCGAAGAGGCACTCGAAACCGGTATCGACGTTTGCGTGTCGAGCTGGACACGCATCACGTCTAATTCGATGCCCGCGATGGCCAAAGCAGGTGCGAACTATATGAATTCGCAGCTCATCAAAATGGAAGCCCTACTAGGCGGTTTTACCGAAGGTATCGCTCTTGACGACCGGGGCTATGTGTCCGAAGGCTCCGGCGAAAACATCTTTTTGGTCAATAGCGGCAAGCTCATCACGCCTCCACTCGGAGCATCGATATTGCCTGGTATTACGCGTGATTCGGTTATACAGATCGCTCGCGAACTCGGTATCGAAGTTATCGAAACCTCGATTCAACGATCGGCACTTTATCTTGCCGACGAAGTATTCTTCACCGGAACGGCTGCCGAAATTACGCCGATCCGCTCGGTTGACCGCATCACCGTCGGCTCTGGAAAACGCGGCGAGATGACCAAGCGTCTGCAGGAAGAATTCTTTGCCGTGATCGATGCCACCCGTCCTGCACCATTTGGTGCCGACTGGTTAACATTTATCAACGCCGCCGATGAAAAAAAAACGGCGACAGCTCAAGTTAGTCTGACCAATTAGATTTCTCCACAATGTTTTGATAATAAGATCACCTTCGGCGTGACCTTATTGAATTTTCCAAGCCCCAACTATCGTTTTGCTGTATCCGTAGGCAATTGATGCCCGGCTTAACAGCCTTCGAACGTAATTTTAGGATGGAGCGTGTTTTAGAAAGCCCAAAGGTTAAATAATTGTTGGCTAAGGAACTCTGCGTCCGCATTACTCGCTCGCAATGGAGACCGCAGCTCCTGAGCAACTCCAATGCCCCTGAAAACCCTTTGCCTCCAATAGAAGGTAGAACTAGAGATGAATTATTAAAATAATTGCATAAGAATCACCGAATGCCCTGACCGATCTGTTCGGTGCCGAAGGAGCCGATGCCTTTTAGGCGAAAGCTGAATGCGAAGCGGTTTTCTTTGCGGACTCCGACGTTAAAGGTGTAGTACTGGAGGGCGATCGAGCAGCAATCGTAAGCGTAACCGATGGTGGCGAGCGAGCTGATCATCGGTGAGGTTTGCTTGGCTCTATTATTTTGGAAGTCGAAAAAGAACGACACGCCGCCGTAGAGTCCGCGATTACGGTTGCCAACGAAGACCGACGGACTCCATTGAGAACCGCGCAGGGTTCCGGGTTCTTTGCCGTTAGGGTCGGCATACTGAGCGAGTGAAGGTATGAGGGTGATCGCACGAGTGTAATAAAAGGTTTGGAACAGTTTGAAAAAGGGTTTGTCGTAGCCGACCGTTGCGGTAATATCCCGCAAGCCATCTCCCTGAAAACCATAATCAAGCCGTGTGTTTACAAAAATGGTCCTTTGCGGACGGTATGTGGCATCTATATTAAACGGTGAAAATCGTCGCGGAGTCCCGCCAAATGTATAAAAACTCAATGCCGTCATTGGCTCGATCTGATTTCGTCGGCCTGCTATCAATGCCCCCCCAAATGTCTTGTCAAAAAAATACTTACCTCTAACGGTAATGCTGAGAACCTCGTACGGTTGGATCGACTCCGGAGTTTTG